>CAIPYV010000104.1 GCA_903869365.1 uncultured Chlorobiaceae bacterium | reverse complement strand
GATACCTGTGGCCGATGAATCAAGTTCTAACTTGCCAGTGCTGTTTGAGCTGGATCGCGGCGAGAAGCAGACTCTCTTACTCGCCTCTAAACACCACGATAGTTTAGTTATTATTGATGAGCGTCTCGGTCGGAATGTAGCAGAATATATGGGACTACCGGTAACTGGGACATTAGGCGTCTTGGCAAAGGCTAAAACAAGAGGGCTCATTCCATCGTTTTATGCTGCCGCGCAAGGTATGCGCGAACAAGGTATTTATTACAGCGAGGGTTTGATTGCCCGGCTTGCTCAACATTTAGGAGAAATCAACCACTGATTTGCCGTACTGCCAACTGCAAACTGCCAACTGATTTCACTCAGCACTCAGAACTCAGCACTATCTATTAGCCCTATCGGCCCTATAAGTCCTATGTTCTTCACTTTCGCTCAGCCCTGCTAACTGCCAACTGATTCTTCGCTCAGCACTAAGAAAAAGTGTTTGAACGTTTTATATTTAGAGGCGGATGGATTGGCAGTTCCCATAGAATCTTTTCAAACCATGCTCGTTGCAATATGACCCAACTTCCCACTGCAAACTCTCTTGAAAGGAGTGAATAATGCACGCTTATAGAACCCATGTTGTTATAGTCGATCCCGACAACACAGTACTCAAAGGCTTGCCCTTCCGGGTGGGGCAATGTGTGGAAGTTGTATTGTTGGAAGAACAGGAAGATTCTTCAATGAAAAATACGGTAACAGATATATCCGAGAAGGCTTGGTTGAGGGGTATTGCAACAAACCCGGTTTTTGATTTTTTAGGGGGTGCTGATGAGGATGTTTATAGTCTTGCAGATGGCAAGTCATTAAAATCATGAAAGGGAAAATCGTACTGCTGCCATTTCCGTTTGACGACTTTTCAGCAACAAAAGTTCGGCCTGCACTTTGCTTGACCGATGCAATCGGACCCCACGAACATGTGGTGGTTGCGTTTATCAGTAGCAAACTTCCCGCAGAGCCTGAAAAACTCAATTTAATCATGCGTCAAGAAGATAATGAATTTACCGCAACGGGGTTACGTGTTGATTCAGTACTGTAGATCAACAGAATGGTAACCATCACGGCGAAGCTGTTGTTGAGAGAATTGGGGACTGTATCCGGCACGTATTTACAAGGTATCGACAAACGCCTATCCGACCTCTTTCAGATTAACTCAACGCCCAACACCTAAAAAAAACCAACACTGCCAACTGATTTCGCTCAGCACTCAGTACTCGGCACTCAGCACTATTATGTATTACAGGCAGCATGTTGCTTATCTTTCCAGTCACAACACATTTTTCTAACAGAAGACAATGCCTTCAATAAAGTCAGCAAGCTTAACGTAAGCAAGGTAATAACCTCCTGACCGAAATCATGTTAAAGTGAAAAAGTCAACTGCCCACTGCTGACTGCCAACTGCTTCTTCGCTTTCGCTCAGCACTTGTTACTCAGCACTCAGCACTTTCTTTTGTGCGCGCTTCATAGTTCCTCCGGATCGAGTTAAAAGAGTTAGGTCCTCTGATAATTTAATTCTGGAGGGGCTTTAGTTTACACCCCTGTTTTTAACATACGACCTTAGCACTTTCTTTCTCAGCACTTCGCTCTTCAACTGCCGACTGCCAACTGCCAACTATTTCTTCCCCGCGCTACAGTCGGTTATTGCAAAAGCTCTTTACTTATGTATATTTAAAGAAGAATTGCATAAATGAGCTGGCATGAACCGAAAACAACAGATACAGCAACTCGCACGGCAGAAAGGGATTATTCGGGCTGCGGATGTTGAGGATGTAGGTATATCCCGAAACTACCTCTACCACATGCAAAAAGAAGGGCTTTTGGAGAAGCTGTCAGTGGGCCTTTACACCCTCCCGAAAGCGCTGGTGACAGAACACTCGCCTCTGGTCGAAATTGCAATAAGGATACCACATGCAATTGTCTGTCTGCTTTCAGCTCTGAGTTATCATGGCCTTACTACCCAAATCCCTCATGAAATATGGGTGACCGTCCCTGGAAGCTCGTGGAGGCCCCAGAGAGAAGATCCCCCGCTTAACCTGACCTATGTTTCCGGTTCGGCTTATTCGTTTGGTACTGAGGAGCATGTCATTAACGGAGTGAGGGTCAAAATTTACAGTCCGGCAAAAACGGTGGCAGATTGCTTCAAGTTTCGTAACAAGGTCGGTCTCGATGTCGCCATCGAGGCGCTCCGCGAGACATGGCGATCACATAAAGCCACCATGGATGAGCTGGTTGAAGCCGCAGGCATTGACAGAGTGTTGAAAGTCATGCGTCCCTATATAGAGGCGACAGTATGAGCCAGAAAAACATTCCTCATTCAATCTTTCAGCGCTTGCTGAACCTTGCTAAAAGCAATAAGGTAGACTTCAATCTTCTGCTCTCGCGCTATGGTATGGAGCGGTTCCTGTATCGACTCAGTGTCTCGCCATACTGTGATCGATTCATCCTGAAGGGAGCAAGTCTTTTTCTGGTCTGGAAAGGACAGAACTACCGCGTCACCCGAGATGCTGATTTTCTTACAATGATCCTCAGAAGCAGATACAATGGCATGCGTTTATTAAAAAATCAAAGCCAGACATTCCTGTTGGCGATCTAGGCGGAGTTATCGCGGAAATATCTCTATTTATTATGCCCGTCATCGAAAGCCAGCAATCTAATGCGCCGTTTGAATGCGTCTGGCTGCCCGATCAAGGGTGGCGCATAGGGGAGGTATGGGAAGGTAAGACCCAAGAACAGTCCCCTTTAGTGGACGCGACTGACTAACTGTACTTAAGTGAAAAAAGCTTTGATCACCGGTGTTACCAGCTAG
>CAIPYV010000103.1 GCA_903869365.1 uncultured Chlorobiaceae bacterium | reverse complement strand
TTTCCGATTAATCTTTCTGAATAACCACTTTTTTGTGGTAATGGAAATCTATATGCCATAAAATTGATATCAGGGCTTAATTGATAAAATTTTATTTCGTATTTTCAAATCTGGAATTGCTGGGTAATAAGTGCAACATTCCTATTAAAACCTCCCATGGCTCAGGTTACTCTTTTGCGGCTTCCATTAAAACCGTATGAGCCCCATGCTCTTGTGACCCGAAAATCATGCTTCGGGAACCCTTCCAGCATAGCCGATGACTCGTTTACATGCTCCTTCGACCAGTCGACACGAATTGTAGGAGTAAATACTCTGTAATGATGAGACCTGAGTTGAAAGATGAATCCATGTGCAGAAAGAAATTGTAAAAAAAATGTGTCAATGTTATCATAAAATCTAATCTGAAAAAAGGCGGCACATAATATCGAGGAGAAAAGAGGAGGAAGCATGACGAGATTCTCAATGCGCTCCATGCATGGTCGGCATGGATTTCGTAGAACTGCCATCGTAATGTTTCTCGGGTGGTTGTGTCTGATGGCGGCAGCTACGACGGTGTGCATTGCTGAGCCGGTTACGATGGATGAGGATAAGGACGGCCCAGCGCAGACGGTCTATGCCCCCGACAGCGGGCGCGGACGGGTGATCATACTCATTTCGGGTCATTCGGGGCCAACTTCTTACAAGTCGTATGCGGCAGATTTGGCTACCCCAACGCCGATCACGGATTCAACCTTAAAACAGGTGTCCCCGGTGAGCCCAATGCAGCCTACCGTGCTGACGACGACCGCGACGCATGGCGGCGCACCACCGAAATGTTGCATCAGTACCATCCGTTGCGGTAAAAGCCTGGATTCACTTTTGATGTCGGAACATAAGCCTCCATTAAAGTATGACTTCGTGGAGTCGTTTTTTCTTTGCCATCAGCAAGTTAGGACTATAGCTTCTTCGGGTCTCCTGCTTTTCGTCGCAAGTCCAGGATTTCATATCGTTACTTTACATTGATGATCCCGCGGTTAACCCCCATGGCGCAGGTTATTTTATAAGAACCCGGATGTTGAGGGACAAATTCCATGACAATTTTTTTTCCTTTGATGATCGGTTCAGGTTTATCCCAAAGACCCGGAACCATGATTGTATTCATGCATCCGGAAGCTGTATCCAGTGGATTGATTTCAAGTCGCACTTTCTCGCCTGATTTTACGGTAAAGGTATTCGGCGCAATATTTTTGCTGTTCGAATAGAGAATGGTAAAGGTTTTAACACTGTTTCCCCCCGCTTTTGCAGACTGAGCAGGCGAATCATGTTGTGCGGCAAAAGACGCTGCAGGAGCAGTGAAAGAAAAGAGCGCTATAAGGTAGAACGTTATCTGTTTCATGGTCGTGGTTCTCTTGGAGTTGCTATGGTTGTTTGTATTACTGTTTAATGCTTCATTCCCGAATGGTGCAGACGCCCCTTTTTCAGATCGCGTGTCTTCATCAGCACAAAAATTACTGGGGTCATAATAAGCACATGCACTGCTGAGGAAATCATCCCCCCGATCATTGGTGCCGCAATAGGTTTCATCACATCGGCACCCGTACCAGCTGACCACATGATTGGAATCAGCCCCAGAAGGGCCACGGCAACCGTCATAAGTTTTGGCCGCAGCCGGAGCACTGCCCCTTCAAATGCCGCATCGTAGATATCCTGTTCGGTGCAGGGTCCATTGACGAGTTTCTTGTCCAGCGCCTCATGCAGGTAAATCACCATCACAACCCCTGTCTCCACAGCGATGCCATAGAGCGCGATAAATCCGACCCAGACCGCAACCGAGAGGTTATACCCCAGAGCCGAGACCAGATAAACCCCTCCAACGAGAGCGAAGGGCACCGAGAGCATCACCATGGAAGCTTCTATGGCAGAATGGAAGGTAAAGAAGAGCAGAATGAATATAATCACCATCCCCAGCGGTATCAGTATCTGCAGACGTGCCTTTGCACGAATCTGGTTCTCCCACTGTCCCGACCAAGTCACATAATAACCCGCTGGCAGTTTAAGCTTTTGTTCCAGCACCTGTTTTGCCTCAGTTACAAAGCCGCCCATATCCCGTCCACGGACGTTAAGATAAACCAGCGAACGCAGCAGTCCACCCTCGCTGTTGATCTCAGGTGCCCCTGTGGATATTTTCAGTTTTGTCACAAGCGAAAGTGGAATCTGGCTACCCTCCATACCGCCTACAAGAATGCGCCGGATTGAATCAATGTTATCCCGGTAGTCTCGCAGGTAGCGGATTCGGATCGGAAAGCGATTGCGTCCTTCAACCGTGGTCGACAGCATCTCACCGCCGAGTGCAGTCTCAATCACATCCTGTATGTCGCCCACACTGACCCCGTATCGGGCTGCTGCCTGGCGATCAATATCAATGTCCAGGTAGTTGCCGCCGGTAACCCGTTCAGCCACCACGTCAGCCGCGCCATTGATCGGTTTGAGAATTGTTTCAGCCTGAATGGCAAGATCCTTGAGCACATTCAGGTCATTGCCGAAAATCTTCACCCCAAGGTCAGTGCGTACACCGGTCGAGAGCATGTTGATGCGGTTGATGATCGGCTGGGTCCACCCGTTGCGCACACCTGTCTGCTGCAGTTTTGAGTCCAGCTCAGCAACAATGTCCGCCTTCGTCATTCCCTTGCGCCACTCCGCTTTCGGCTTCAGGATGATGATACTTTCAAACATCGATACCGGAGCCGGATCAGTGGATGTTTCAGCCCGCCCCACTTTACCGAGCACATGTTCTACCTCCGGCACGCTTTTAATGATGGTGTCCTGTACCTGGATAATCCGTTTTGCCTCCGTGATGGAGACGTTCGGCAGGGTCACCGGCATATAGAGCAGCGAGCCTTCATCAAGTGGCGGCATAAACTCCGAACCGAGATTCATGAACATCGGCACCGCAATGGCAAGAGCCAGCAGGTTAAGGGCAATGGTTGTTTTCTTCCATTTCAGCACCCAGCGGATAACCGGCGAATAGAGTTTGATAAAAAAGGTTGAAACGGGATTTGAGCTTTCCGGAGGCATCTTGCCGCGCATGAAAAAGAACATCAGCACCGGTACCAGCGTTATGGCAATAATGGCCGACCCCATCATCGAAAATGTCTTGGTAAACGCAAGCGGGTGGAACAGTTTTCCTTCCTGTCCCTCCAGCATGAAAACCGGCACAAAAGAGAGAACAATAATTGCCAGAGAGAAAAATATCGCCCGCCCGACCTGCTTGGCCGAAGTAATAATAACCTCCAGCCGTTTTGAGGCTCGCTCTTCAGGCGGCATCTCAGAGAGATGGCGATAGCAGTTTTCCACCATAATAACCCCGGCATCAACCAGCACGCCGATGGCAATGGCTATGCCACCGAGCGACATGATATTGGAGGTGACTCCCATGAGCTTCATGGTGATAAACGCAATCAGCACCGATATCGGCAGGGTGAGTACAATCACCAGCGCACTTGGAAAGTGGAGCAGAAAGACAAGAATCACAAGAGAGACAATAATTGATTCCTCAAGCAGGTTCTCCTTCAGGGTATCCACAGCCCGCGATATCAAATCGGAGCGGTCATAGGCGACCTTTATCCTCACACCCGGAGGCAACCCCTTCTCCAGTTCCGTTATTTTTGTTTTTACCCGGTCAATGACCTCTTTGGCATTTTCACCATATCGCATGACCACGATACCGCCAACTTTTTCCCCCTCACCGTTCATTTCAAGGAGACCGCGCCGGATTGCTCCGCCAATCTGGACGGTACCAAGATTTTTCAGGTAGACAGGAGTCCCGCGCATGTCGGCTCCGACTACGATGTTTTCCAGGTCATCTTTCGATTTCACATAGCCGCTTCCCCGTATCAGGTACTCGGCATCAGCCTGTTCGATCAGCCGACCACCCACATCCTTGTTGGAAGCCTTGACCGCATCCATCACTTTACCGACCTTGATGTTGTAGGCAAAGAGCTTGTGCGGATCGAGATCAATCTGATATTCCCGTACAAATCCGCCGATTGAAGCTACCTCTGCCACTCCCTGCACCGTGTTGAGCTGGTAGCGCACAAACCAGTCCTGCAGGGTTCTGAGCTGCTCCAGGTCATATCCCTTCCCCTCAATGGTGTACCAGAAGACATGCCCCACGCCGGTGCCGTCAGGTCCAAGCGTTGGCACCACCCCCGAAGGCAGCAGCGACGCGGCGTAGTTGAGCCGCTCAAGTACACGTGTTCGAGCCCAGTAGATGTCAGCCTTGTCCTCGAAAATCACATAAATCATGGAGAAGCCGAAAGCACTCGATGCTCTAACGGCACGGACCTGCGGCAGTCCCTGGAGGTTGACCGCAAGAGGGTAGGTGACTTGATCTTCCACCACCTGCGGCGACCGGCCGGGGTAGTCAGTAAAAACGATCACCTGGTTATCGGAGAGATCAGGAATGGCATCTACCGGCGTGTTATAGACCGACCATCCGCCCCAGGCAATGACAAGGGCAAAAAACATCAGCACTACAACCCGGTTTCGGGCGGAATACTCTATAATCTTTTCTATCATTTCAGTTGGGATTCAGAGTCAATGAGGTATCCGCCCGATACTGCCACCTTGTCGCCAGACTGGAGGCCTGATAAAATTTGAACTTTTTCGCCCGACTGCTGGCCGAGCTGAACTGTTCGTGATTCAAACATGCCGGGTGAGCTTTCCACCCAGACAACCTGTCGCTTGCCGGTATTCATGACAGCATTAACAGGAACAACAATCGACGTGGCGAGCGGCACCCTGATGATAGCATTAACAAACATCTCAGGCTTCAGTTTCATGCCTGGGTTGGCCAGCTCAACACGGGCCTTGACCGTTCTGGTTTTCGGATCGAGAAATGGATAGACAAATGCTATCCTGCCGGTTGAAGGCTTGTCCGGGAAAGATTGTGACCGTATTTCCACCTGCTGACCTATGTGAATATTCGAAAATTCATTCTCATAGACCTCCACTTCAACCCATACGATCGAGAGGTCAGCAATGTTAAAGAGAGCCTCACCCATGGCGATATACTGTCCCTGCTGAACCATTTTTTCAATGACGACCCCTGAAAACGGACTATAAATCGGGATTCTGATATTTGGCTTGCCGTTTTTTTCAAGTTCAGCAATCTGACTCTCCTTGACCCCAAACAGCAGCAGCCTCTGTCTGGCCGATGCCACCAGCCCTTCACCATTCTGCGCAATGGAAGCGATCGGTGAACTCTTCAGCTGTTCACGGCTTTTAAGGGCAAGGAGGTACTCCTGCTGTGTGGCAACAAGGTCAGGGGAGTAAATCTCTGCCACAGGCTTCTCTTTGCTTACTATTGCTCCAACACTGTTGACATTCAATTTCTCAAGTCGTCCGGCAATCCATGCGGTGACTTTAGCTTGTCGCGACTGGTTGTACTGCACAATGCCGACAGCGTTGATCTCCTTGTTCAGGGTTTCGGTTGTTGCCTCTGCCGTGGCGACATTTGCCATGATGCGCTGTTTCTCAGACAGCGAAACGTGCTCGTGCATGTCAGCCTGCTGTTGTTGTCCCGCTGGCTTGGCGACTCCTGTTGCAGCACTGTCAATTTTCTTGATCAGTTCCATGCCGCATACCGGACAGAGGCCGGGCTTATCTTTAATGATGTAAGGATGCATGGAACAGGTATAGAGCTGCTTGACAGGTGCTTGAGCAGTTGTTTTGCCGCCTTCTCTATTGTGCCACAGAAACCAGCCTCCGCCGGCAGCAATTGCGATTAGAATAATTACCAGAGGAATTGCAAATTTTTTGTTCAGTGCCATGACTCTCAGGTTGGTATTGTTAATTATTTGGATGTTCAGATGCCGCTGCTGTCGGTAATGCTGTCACATCACTTCCCACCACAGCTTCAAGCTGTGCAATCTTCATCATATATTCAGCCTTCGACTCATACAGTTCCCGCTCGTAGTTGAACAGGTTCATCCTGCTGTCGAGCAGCGTCAGAAAATCCACCTTGTTGACCCTGTAACTGATGAGTGCCGATTCCAGTGATTGTCCCGACTGAGGGATGATACCTCCGCTGTAAAGCTCAAACTGTTGACGACGTCGGTCAAGCTGGGCAAGGATGTCGTTGATGGTGTAGTTGATGCTGTTCTTCAAGGCATTGAGCTCTTCAGTGGCCATGGTTGTTTCAAACGTTGATTCGGCCACCATTGCGCGGCGTTTCTGCTGCTGGATGGGCAGGTTGAAGGAGAGGCCGACACTGAACATGTTGTAACCTGGGTCGGTGGTCATGCCAGTTGTTATCGGCTCGCGGAACATATACTCTGCGGAGAGGTTGAAATCAGGATACGACTCTTTTTTTGCCAGGCTGCGCGATGCTTGAGCCTTGGTTACCAGACTCGCCAGACCTTTCACCTGAGGGCGATTATTGAGAGCGGCCTCGTTCAATTGTTCCCGCGAAAGGGTGACGCGGGGGAGCGTGAAATCAGCAAAAGTACCGATCGGTGTATTGCCCTGTCGATAAGTAAGGTAGTTGAGATTGGCTTCCAGGCTTTTGCGTTGCTGCTGCAGCGAAATCTGCATGTCGAGCATCTTCGACTTTTCAAGCCCAGCCTTATAGATATCCTGCTGCACTCCCTGACCGACTGAGTATTTCAACTCATTAATGGTGAGAAAATTGGACAGGATTTTCACGTTTTTGTCAATAATCCCAAGCATCTTGTTCACGGCCCAAAGCTGGTAGTAACTCTCCTTCACCATTTTTGTCAACTCAAGCTTGCGCTCTTCGAAAGCCCACTTGTAAGACTCTGCTTCACTCAGAGCTGCTTTTTCCCGCAGAGCCCGTTTTCCCCAGAAGGGGAGTTGCTGCGATATGCCTACTACCTTCGCGGAGGTTGGGTCCAGATTAAACACTCCGGGTTCCCGGGTCAGCATGTTCTGCAGTCTGAACATCACCATCGGGTCATCGAGCGCCCTTGACTGCTTTGCCTTACTGGCAAACATCTGCCACCGGGCCTCCGAAGCCTTCAATTCGGGGTTGCTGGTGAGTGCGGTGGTAACAAGAGCCGCAATGTCTTCCGCCTGCTCGTTCACCTCCGCCGACATTGCCAGTGCAGGTATAAGAGATAACTGGATAAGTAAGGCAAATGCCAGACGCTTTTTCATAGGATTTCGTGACGATAAGTTGTCGATCTAACTCTATATAACATAAAGCGTGCCATTTACCGTTCATGCCGGTTCTATTGAGCTAAGCTATCCAATGATGGTAAATTATGGAGAATATTCTTCACTTGAAGGAGAATAATCCTCACAGCGGCTCAAATTCCCCCCAGTTATCCCGAACTTCCGTGAGGGATCTCCCCCCACCAACCCAATCTTTTATAAGTCCTATTGGCCCTATAAGTCATATCAGCCCTATTCCCTCCAGCTAATGGTTTGATTTGGTCGTCGGAGGAATAATGGTAAAGAAATTTCGACGCAAGTTTTCCTTTCAGCAACTACTACCGAATCAAAGAACATTCTGTTGGTTTTGAAGAGAATACGTTTTAAATTCATCAAGATAAATATGTGAGAAGCTTTTTATATGGTGTATTTTTAAATGTTCACAGTTTCT
>CAIPYV010000102.1 GCA_903869365.1 uncultured Chlorobiaceae bacterium | reverse complement strand
TGTCGATGCACAAGATGAACAAGCGGAGGCGTTTTATCTATACAACGGTTTTATTCCCTGTATCGGTACACCTTATACACTGTATTTACCTCTGAAAACCATAAACAAAATCTGATTGGCCTCGGTATTTTTCCTATATGAACGCAAGGAAACCCGCCCTCCGGCGCAGTTGCTAACGTTATTATACTACAACAGCTTAGATAGGCTTTTATAGAAAAGAATTTATCCCGATAAAAAATGCTTCCCAGGCTTTAAAATCCGTTTCCTGAGGTGACCCCAATTACTGAAGAGAAAGAAATTGGATAATAATGTGTAAGTTATAACAGTAAATCTGGCCTCACAAAGGTGGTACACTTTCACAGGAATACTCAGCTGACAACTCCTGCGATAGTGGCCCGGTTAAAGGAACGGTGCGATGTGGAAGTGAGTGTTGGTACCGTGCGTAATGCGTTTAAAGTGCTTGGTATTGTCTGGAAACGTACACGTCTTAGCTTAAAAAAAAGAGATGAAGTCCGGTTTATACGAGCACAAATAGAAATCAAAGAGATGACAGCGCAAGCCGAACGTGATAAAATCATCTTAGCCTTTATGGATGAAACTGGTTTTGCATTGGCCCAGCCAAACCGCAGTGCTTGGACGCATGTAGGCAAATGTCACAAGATTGACGCCAATCGAGGGAAACGCTTAAATGTCATCGGAGCCATGCTCTCAACGGGTGAGTTGTTCTCAGTTGCAATGTGGAAAACAACAAATTCACTGCTGTTCACCGGTTTTCTTGGTCTGCTAAGTATTGGCGCAAGGTGAAGTATGAATTGATGGAATTCAAGACGCGAAATGTTAAAACTCTTGAAGAAGATGTCTGCAAAATCTTAGATGGTTTTGGCAAGGACTACGTAATGACTTTTTGATGAACGCTTAACGATTACATAAAAATACAAAGTTCTCGGATTAATCTATTATCGCTATTCAACAACGTCCCCATCATGAATGCAGCTGTTGAGCTTTTGTACCCAAATATGCAACAGCATCCTGAGAAAATTGCCTATATCTGTGAAACTAAGACACTTTCTTATCAGGAGCTTTATAGTGCGAGCAAAAATTTTGCACTTCTTCTGCAAGAGAGGGGAGTGGCGCATCGAGAAAGGGTACTGATTGTCCTGCCGGATACGTTTGCTTTTCCTGTTGCATTTCTTGGCTGCATCCTGGCCGGAGTTCTCCCCATTGTTGCCAGCACGGATCTCAGTGTGGAGAGTTTTACGCTTATCCTCAGGGACTGTGACGCCTGTCTTCTGGTTACCGACAGTGTTCTTTCTGTACCGATTGAAGCTGCAGGGAATGAAACAGCTCTTCTCTTCTGCCAAAAAGATGGTTTCTTTGACCTTCCGGTTATTTCCGAAGAGGAGTGGATACCATACCAGCCTGAAGTGGACGATTTTGCCTTTATGCTTTACAGTTCGGGATCAACCGGCAGACCTAAAGGAATCCCGCATCGCCATAAAGATCTGCTTCTGGTCTGCACCCTGATGGGAGAGGCCGTACTGGGCCTCACGAAGAACGATATCATTTTTTCGGCAAGTAAATTCTCTTTTGTCTATGGTCTTGTCAACAGCCTTGCATTTCCTCTTTTCTTTGGGATTACGGCAATCATCCACCCCGGCAAACCAAGCCCAACCAGTATACTCAATATTATCCATTCATACAGTCCGACGGTTTTTTTTGCCGTTCCGACCATCTATTCGCTGCTCATCCGTTCCTGTACCGATAATCATCTCACGCTTCCCTTAAGGTTGTGTGTTTCAGCTGGAGAGTCATTGCCTGCCGCAATATTCGAAGAGTGGCAGCGACTTACCGGTATCGAACTCATTGACGGCATCGGTTCTTCTGAGATGACCTATATTTATATCGCCAACCGACCCGGCCATGCCATGCCGGGCTCAACCGGTCAGGCAATTTCCGGATACAGGCTGCGCCTGGTTGACGATAGGGATAACGATGTTCCGTCAGGAGAAATGGGGAACCTTCTTGTCTGTGGTGAAACAGCGGCCCCCTGTTACTGGAATCTTCCGGAAAAAAGCATTGAGACGATGCTTGCTGATGGATTTATCCGAACAGGCGATATATTTGTTGAACGGGATGGATTCTATTTTTACCAGGGTCGTAACGATGACATGATTAAATCCGGCGGGCAATGGGTCTCACCCGTTCCGGTAGAAGATGTTTTGCGCCTACACCCAGCGGTTGCTGAGTGCGCCGTTGTTGCGGTATCGATTGGTGGACTCATGAAGCCAGGCGCATTTGTCATCTTGGCGCCCGGTACAGAAGAGAGTCCCAATCTTGCTCGACAGCTTCGAAAACATGTGATGGAGAGGCTTCCAGATTTCATGTGTCCGGTACAATTCACCTTCGTTACCGACCTCCCACGTACAGCAACCGGAAAGATACTGCGATTTAAATTACGTGTTCCATAAACCAAAAAAATATTACAATGGCAACAATCGATGAATTAAAGGAGCTGATGCTCGGGATAGGTATTGATGCTGATACAGTCAATGCTGTAGACCCTGCAACCGCATTAGCCATATACAATTTTGACTCACTGGATTGGCCGATTTTTATCATTGCTGTCGAGAAGCGGTACGCCATAGTAATCTCCGACAGTGATTCATTGAAACTCAAGACGCTGAATGATTTTATCCATCTCCTGAATGAGAATATCTGAGAGATGAACAGAACGGAAGCTCTTGAGCATTTGGCGAGCGATAAGCGGGTTGTTCCCGAAGGTGCTCAAATCGATGCGGGGTATTTTGAGCCCTCTGATGCGCCGGCAGTTGCCCGTCTGTTTTATGCCGTCTATGGTGACGGCTATCCGGTCGATAACTACTATATACCTGAACGACTTATTGAGGAACACCGTCTGGGCAACATTTACAGTGCCGTTGCCCGTATTTCTACAGGAGATGTTGTTGCCCATATTGCCCTTTATCACAGCTCAGCATCTAACCCTGGACTCTATGAGTACGGACTGGGGCTCTCGTTGCCTGCATATCGCTCCGGGGTGGCTTTTTTTCGAACAACGCAGCTCATTATGGATCTGGTGGGAAAGAACGGTATCGATGGTATTTTCGGTGAAGCAGTCTGCAACCACACTATCACCCAGAAACTATGCAGTAAATATTCGAATATGAAGGAAACCGCCCTGGAACCTGCGCTGATGCCTGCTCAAGCATACGAAGCGGAACAGAGCGCCGATGGGCGGGTGGGTTGCCTTTTTTATTCGCGTGTCGATCTGGATAGGCACAGAACCTTGTACATCCCGCCCGTTTATGAGGATGAACTGAGATTTATTCTTGATGGTCTGGATCTGGACCGGGAACTGCGTATCTCAGACATTGAGATAACCGTCAACAATGGAGCTATAGAGGTGACGCGCTTTGCATTTGCGGGTGTTGCTCGTTGTACGGTCACAGCACCAGGGGAGAATCTTGCCACGCTGTTGAAGGAGCTTGAACGGAATTTGCGCAAGGATGATTACGCCCTGATTCAGTTTTTTATCGATATGGGAAAACCATGGTCCATCGCTGTTGTAGAGCTGATGAGGCGAGAGGGATACAGCCTCGGCGGCCTGCTGCCGATCTGGTTCGGGGATGATGGACTACTCATGCAGAAACATTTTGTGAATCCGGGTTTTGAGAGTTTGAAAATTTACTCTGACCGTGGACGTACTCTCGCCGACATGGTAAGGCGTGATTGGGCACGAAGTAATTCATAACACAAGCCGGGGATGATACGACACTCTTTTCAAAAGAAAAATATATTCATACGCCTCCCATTCAGCGCAGATTTTCTCACTCTCGCCATGGCGTTTGCTGATAAGGGTGCGCGGGGATTCGGGTATGGCGACCGAGAGACCGGAGGGTTGGTCCTGGCGATTGAGGAGCTGTTTTCTTTTTATGAACGAGAGTCGACTAAAGGTTCGACGGTAGAAATCGAAATGGAGGATCAGGGATATCGCTTGGTACTCTCTCTCTTTTTTTGTCTGGCTGATCCTGATATGCGGGCCTTCAACCTGACATGGAATGTTAACCATGACAGCCAAGAATCATTGGAAATGCTTGGTCCCATGATAGCCGCCCGAACACTGTCAAGCCTTCGCTTGGAGTTTGGCGCCGATGAGAAGGTGATCTTGCGTCTGACACGCAACCGTGAGTATTCCATGGCGGAACGTGTTGCGCTTCCTCCTTCCGGAAATACGTCAACGCTGCGACTGCTCAATCCCTCCCGTGACGACCTCTACCATTTCGCGTCCATGGCTGCCACGTATGGTTCTCCTTTTCTGCCTCCTTTTCTGGCTCGTCCTGAAATGGCTGCAGACATGCTTGAGTCAGGCCACCTCAATGCGCTGCTGGTTGCGGGCGATGACTGGATTATGGGAGGAGTGCTCTGGAAACCTCTGACCGACTCATGCCTGGAGTTATACGGCCCTTATCTTTTTATTGACAATCCTGATGATGAGGCTATGACCCTGTTGATGGATGAAGCAGTGAAATGCATCTCCCGTTCCTGGTTCAAAGGGCTGGTAAGGCGACAGGGTGCGTTGGCGGGTCATGAACGTTTCTTTGACTTTTTAGGGGAAATCCAACTGAGCGGGAAGAATGATGTTAACGCTACATATTATTATCGTCAATTGAAGGAAGAGAGCTCTGGGGTGGTATACTGCACCGGGAATCTCGCCATATTCCTCGATGAACAGTACCGCCGATTATGTCTTCCCCGGCAAATTCGTACGGCCAGCAACCTGCGGTTACGGAATGCGTCGGTGCTTGCAGTAGAACTCGAAAATGCGCGTTCCCTGGCTGTTATGCGCCCCTTGTGCGCTGGAAAGGATCTGGATACAAACATCAGAGCGCATCTTGATTTGCTCCATGGTCAAGGAATCGAAAACTTTATTGTTGAACTTGACACTGGTCGCAGCGAGGATGTCGCTTTTGCGGATGCTCTGGAAAAAAACAGTTTTCTTCCCCGTCTCCTGATACCTGATGCCGGTCTTGGTGATCTGGTAATCTACGACCATTGCAAACTGAACGCACAATCATGAATCTGGACGCGCTGATTCCCGACTACGTCCGCAATTTTCAGGCCTATCATCCGAGCCGACCAGACCATATTCTGCAGTTGGAATACGGTGTCCCTTTTCTGAATCGTCTGAACAACAACGAAAATCCGCTTGGTCCTCCACCTGCCGCAGCCCGTGTTATTGCCGCATTCACACCCGATCGTGCCTCCCTTTATCCCAATGGCGACTCCTACGATCTGCGACAGGCACTTGGAGATCGCATCGGCATTGCCCCTGACAGGTTTCTGGTCGGTAATGGTTCTTGTGACGTGATTGCTTCAGTCATCAAGGCTTTCTGTCAGCTTGGTGACAACATCATTACCGCAGACAAAACGTTTGCCGTTTACGAATGGGTGGCTGAGTTTTCGGGTATTGAGGCGCGCCTGGTACCGCTGCTGGGTTATACCTTTGATCCGCAGGCAATACTTGATCGTATTGACGACCGAACCAAGATCATCTTTGTCTGCAACCCCAACAATCCTACCGGCAGTTACTGGAAAAGGCAGGTTCTGGTTGATTTTCTTGAGAAGGCCGGCAACAACCTGATTGTGGTCGTTGATGAAGCCTATCGGGAATATGTCGAAGATCCTGAATATCCAGACTCCATTGATCTGATGAAGCGGTTTCCCAATCTGGTAACATTCCGCACCTTCTCTAAAATGTATGCTCTGGCCGGACTTCGTGTAGGCTATCTTGCAGGGAACGATGATGTAGTCGAGGTGGTACGCCAAACCAGTGTTGCCTATTCTGTTAACGTCCAGGCACAACAGGCCGCATTGGCTGCAATTTCCGATGACCATGAGCATATCATCGCTACTCGCACCATGGTACGGATGGCAAAAAGTTTCATGCTTGCTATCTGTGACAACCTTGCTCTCGATACGGTAAGCGGGGAAGGAAACTATATGATGATCAAGGTACCAATTAATGACATGATGATGTACCGGAGACTTATGAAACGGGGAATGATGGTTCGCACCATGACCGGGTTCCGCTTTCCTGGCTGGATTCGCATAACGTTGCGTGAAAAAAGTGTCATGGAGTTATTTGCCGAGGCTTTGCAAAAAGAGATCAAATCAATTCAGTCTACAGGGAGGACATGGTAATTACATGACTGCACCCTCAAAGCTATTCTCCGTCGGCTTCGTGCTGATCAATATCCAGTTTGCGCTTGTCACGACCGTTGCCGCACTCTTTTTCGTCTTTTCAGGGTATCTCAACCAGTTGGGCGTCACTTCTGCCACCGCAGGTTTCATACTCGGCGCAGATGGACTTGCGGCACTGATTGTCCTGCCACTTGTCACCACCCTGATTCAAGCCAGCACAGCCCGCCGATGGCTTTTTGGTGGTTCACTCCTTTTTTCATCAGCGCTTTTCATGATCGGGCATATCACCGACATTCCCTTGCTGATAGTTGCACGTCTTTTGCAGGGATCAGGTTTTATTACTGTACTTGCCTCACTTATGACCATGGTAGTCCCGTTAATTCCGTCGGGAATGAGCGGGCGCGCTTTTTGCTATCTCTCTTTCGTACGACTTATTCCTTATGCAATCATTCCGCTGGTGTTTAATCTGGTTGCCGTCACTCCATCATCATTTGTATTTCTGCTCAATGTAGCAGCAGTGTTGGCACTCCTGCCGCTTTTTATGTTTCTGTTCCCAAAGAAACTCGATACCGCTCCCCAAACCAGCCACGGAATTCCTGGTATGGGGGCAAGTCTTGGTGATCGCAAAGTCATTTTGTTGCTCCTCTCAACCCTGCTGGTATTCTGCGGCTATTCAGCCATTTTCTATTACCTCAAGCAATATGGTCTCTCTGCAGGAATTGCTAACGCCAACCTCTTTTTTTCCATTGCAACTCTGGTAATGATCGCTATCCGGCTGTTTGGCGGCTGGTTGTTTGATCGATACAACAAAGCATGGTTCAGCGCAATGGGATTGCTTGCAGTGGCAGTATGCTACGGAGGACTGCCGTGGTGCCGCGATATTCGCTTGTTTTTCATGCTTGCTGCCTTTATCGGCTTTGGCTGGGGAATTGCCATGCCACTCCAGGCTGCAGCTATGTTTGATATCTCAACGCCCTCTACTCGCGCTGTCAACCAGAATCTGCTCCTGGTAATGATGCAGGGCGGTTTTTTCCTTGGTCCTTTGCTTGGTGGGCAGATAATAGCCCGTTACGGCTATACTGCTCTTTTTACCAGCATTGCAATCACTGGAGTTGCTTCCGCGGTAATGATGGCCTGCATCAAAATACCTTTATCACCTGAAAGTCGGATAAAGCGCACACATTAACTGAAAAACATCGCCTACTGAGCACTATTTCAAAAAAAATAGTGTTTTTTCCGGAGAAGTAGTGTTTTTTCCAGAAAAATCGTGCTTTTTTCTTGCTTTTTAAAGTGTACGTATGTATTATAAGAAAAACACGTTAAAGGGGAGAATCCAGCATGTCTAAACCAGTAACAGGAAAAACTCACATTGGCGAACGGCGTGAAAGGCGCCCGAATGGCGATATTTACATCTATGAGCGGGTTACAGGCTATAATGAACAGACCAGAAAGACCTATACCGTCAGTCAGAAGCTCCAAGGGAAAATCAAGTCGGGAACACAGGAGATCATCCCTACACGACCCAAAAAAAGTAAAAGTGAGGGAGGCGTGGTTAGTGCGCTGCGCAGGCACAGTGGCCTTACGGATATTCTGGAGTGGGTCGGCAAAACCTCCGGCATTGACGATGACGTGCGTTCTTCGTTCAGCGAGGGCGACGCAGCCAAGATTCTCTCCATTGCGCGATACTGGATCGGTTCCGGCGGAAACACCTTGCCACGCCTTGAGGGCTGGCAGGTAATGCACTCCCTTCCCTACAGCGAAGTTATCACTGAAGACGTTTACAGTGACTTGTTCAAAAGTATCGGGTGCGACGAAGACCGCGTGCAGCGCTACTTCTCCTTCCGGGCGGATCGCCTGGGCAAGGCTCCTGTGCTGGCATTTGATTCGACCACGATATCGACCTACTCCGAGAATCAGTCGGAAGCGCGGCACGGGTTCAATAAGGATGGTGACGGACTGAAAACCATCAAGCTTCTAACCTTGTATTCCGTAAAGGAGCGCGAGCCTTTGGCTTTCGCCAAGCAGCCTGGCAATGTTCCTGATGTCATATCCATTGAGAACACCCTGAAGCAGCTCAAGTGCTTTAACCTTGAGAAACCCTTGATCGTTACCGACAACGGCTACTACAGTGAGGAGAACATGATGAAATTCGCCTTGCGCAACATGAAATTCCTTACCTTGGTTGATCCCAATATCACCTGGGTTCGCGAGACGGTGGATGCGCTTCGCGAAACGCTGGCGGGCATGTCGAGCACTTGTCCGTTTGATCCGTCGGTTTGCGGCGCCACGGCGATGAGAATGCACGAGTTCGGTCGAGTGCGCCAACTGTCGCGTAACGGCAAGCTGAGTGGAGAAGAAGAGGCGTTCGTGCGCCGCCTTTACGTTCATGTATTCTATTCCCCTAACAGCGACGCAAAGAAGCAGCTCGCCTTCCGCAAAGACCTGCTTGAACTCAAGGCCCAAGTGGAAAATGGAGTGGAGGAGTTCACGAAATCTGCGCAACGGAAAATCGATCGATATCTGGTCTGCTCAAAAAAGGGGCGTGGCGGACAATTGAAGGTTGGTTTCAACGACAAGGCCATTGTCGAAGCGACAAAATACTTCGGCTATTTTGCGCTCGTCAGCAATCAGGCCATGAAGACCTTCACGGCGTTGGAAGCCTATCGACTGCGTGAAAAGATAGAGGAGGTCTTCGCCGTGATAAAGGGGGGCTTTGATGGAGCACGACCGCGCACATGGTATCTTGACAACCTGCGGGGAAGGCAATTCGTACAGTTTGTATCACTGGGGTATCATTGCTTCCTGACCAAGAAAATCAAGGAAATGCGGGCAGGGCTTGGAAAGAACGGAAGCGAAAAAACCAAAGCGCTTGTCAATCTCGAAAAAAAATTGGACCAGTGGCTTGAGCAACGCTCTCTCGCTCAGATTCTGGATTGGTTCGACTGCATTGAAACGACTCACGTGCGAACTGTCATGGGCAACTACCGCTGGTCTACCGAATCAGTAGCCAGAGATCGGCTGTTCCTGGAATATCTGGGAGAGACCTCCTGATAGTGTGCGTTTTATCCGACTTTCAGGGA
>CAIPYV010000101.1 GCA_903869365.1 uncultured Chlorobiaceae bacterium | reverse complement strand
GAGGATCAGCTTTCTATGAAGTGGGACGGGGAGTGGCAGATTACGTTTGAGGTCTTCCGCGATTTGGGTACGGCGTTTGCGGTGGTGCTTGTCATTATTTACCTGCTGATTATCGGGTGGTTCCAGTCCTTCAAGACGCCGCTGATTATGATGATTGCCATTCCGCTGAGCCTTGTGGGAATTATTCCGGGGCACTGGCTGCATGGGGCGTTTTTTACGGCGACGAGTATGATCGGGATGATTGCGCTGGCGGGTATTATGGTGCGGAATTCGGTGCTGCTGATTGATTTCATCCAGATACGCAGGGCGGAAGGGGTTGCGCTGAAGCAGGCGGTTATTGAGTCTGCGGCGGTTCGGACTCGGCCGATTATTCTGACGTCGGGGGCGGTGGTGATCGGGTCGGTGGTGATGCTGTTTGATCCTATTTTTCAGGGGCTGGCCATTTCGCTGATCTGGGGTGGTGTGCTTTCGACGCTGCTGACGCTGGTGGTGGTGCCGATTGTGTATTATATGGCTGAAAAAAAATCTGATAAACCTTCTCTTAACAACATATCATGAAATTACTAGCCATCATGGGACATGAGGAGACGCGACTGCAGGTGAAACGTCTCTTCCAGGAGCATCAGGTGTCGATGATCAGCAGTATGGATATCAGGGGATGCAACTGCGAAAAGTCGGGGTTGCAGGGTCAGGCGTGGTGGCCTACTGATCAGATGGTTGGCACCTATTCTTCGCTTTGTTTTGCCATCCTTGATGATGAGAAGGCTGCTGCGATCATGCTGGAACTGGAAAAGCATCCGATAGCGGTGGAGAAGGATTTTCCGGCTCGTGCGTTTCTTCTGCAGGTTGAGAAGATGGTTTGAATGAATTTCCCTTAAGAAAGCTGTCGGTTGCTGTGACGGCTTTCTTGGGGTGATGGTTTTCAATGTGGAGCCACTTGCGCCCTGCATTTGTCCCAAGACGATATTGAATGTCGTATCGGGTACATTGCTGAAAAAAGGATTGTCCACCACGTCGTGATTTATGCCGCTGCAAATCCGGCAAGGGTTGATCCGCTTTTTCTGTATTACCAGTTGTTGAAGAGAGTGATGAGCAGAGGGATGCGATGAATTAAGTATTGCATTTGCATATACAAAATGCAGTGCATATTTTACGGGGAAAGAGGGATGAAATTTGATGGATTCGACTGGGACAGCGGTAATTGCAAGGAACAGAGATTCCGTGCTGTAGGGCGGACAATCAAAAAGCGGCATTTGTTTATCGTTTTTACGTTGAGGAACAAGAGGACAAGGCTTTGCCACCTAATGCCGTCGATCTTGCGCCTCTATGCGAAGCAGAACCCCACTTTAAATTTTACCCAGTATGAAAAAGCTCCTTACCATGAAAGGCTATTTTGCCAAATGCTTTACGGCAATTGTGATCGGATGCACATTGGCCACGACAACTGCAGCAGCGGAAAAACTGAATATCCTCAACCAATCTGCCGAGACGAGCTCAAACGCTCCGCACATTAAAACAATCGGTATCATTGGCGGAGTCAGCTGGGTATCATCGCTGGAGTATTACCGGCTTATGAATCAGATGGTCCGCAATAAACTGGGAGGATTGCACTCTGCTCAAATTCTGATGTATTCCATTGAATTTGCGGAATTCGCAAGGCAGGAGCGGCTTGCAGATCAGGGTGACTGGAGACCTTTGAGAAAAACAATGATTGATGCTGCCGAACGGCTGAAAAATGGCGGAGCTGATTTTATTGTCATTGCTTCGAACACGATGAACTCAAGTGCTGAGGATATCGAGGAAAAAGTAAAGATCCCTGTTTTACACATCGCTGACGCAACAGGAAAAAAGATTAAAGATCAGGGCCTTAAAAGTGTCATACTGCTGGGCACCGCATACACGATGGAAAGCAAATTCTACCGTGACCGACTTGAGAAAACCTATGGCCTCACTATCATTCTGCCCGAAAAGGCCGACCGGGAGTACATTAACACGGTTATCTTTGATGAGCTATGCGCCGAAAAGATCAATAAAGAGTCTAAGGAGCACTTCATACACATTATCAACCGACTTGTTAAAAAGCACCACGCTGAAGGTGTCATACTGGGGTGTACCGAAATTCCATTATTAATAAAGCAGGAAGATGTCAGTGTGCCGGTATTTGACACAACCGCGATTCATGCCGATGCTGCCGTAACATACTCCCTGTCTGGAAAATAAACCCACCATAGACCTTGCGGCATCCTTGTATCACTCTTTCTCATCATGTAAAAATAAAGGATTGATACAGTAATTAGAGCTTCTATGCGGTGCTTGCTATGGACAAGAAAATCCAGAAGATCAAGCTGCCTGCTGGATACTCGATCAATCCGTTCTATACGGCGGGCCCAACTTCGGAGGAGAAGCTGGCGATGAAGTGGGACGGTGGTGGTGTTCATTGTGTATACTCGGTGATTTGCGCCTGCTTGGTGCTCAGCGTTACGACCAGTTGGTGCCATTTGTGCAGCGGATGTTGCGGGCGACTTATTACCGGTATGTGGGGATGAAGGGGCAGGTAACGATATGCTGCCAATCCGGAGTACTGGAACAGGGTACTGCCGGAGTGGCATGAAGCGCTATTGAGCGGATTTTTCTTCTATTCTGCCTTAAGCTTTGAGAAGACCATAAGTTTGCCTGCTTCGATAAAATCTGCTGAGGCTCCGGCGATATCTCCTTTTGCAACCCTGGCGCTTCCTCTTCCTGAATAGGCTGCAACTGATTTTGGGTCTATCTCTATTGCTTTTGTAAAGTCTGCAATGGCACCTTCCCGGTCTCCCATGGTGTATTTTATTGCTGCCCGGCTTGCGTAGGCGTTTGCTGATTGATCGCCAAGTTTCATCGTTTTTGAAAGCTCATTGATTGATCCTTGTACAACAGCTTTACCGACCTGCTCACCTGTACTCAGCACAGCGTTTTTTGAGCTTTCTGCATTATTACATCCTGCAACTGGAATAACGAGCATGATGGCAATTCCGGCAAACAGTAACCGTAGAGTTTTTTTCATTTCGCGCCTTTCTTTATCATTGACAATCCCTCCTCTGGCAAGCGTCATTGGTTATTTATTTAATCGAACAGGTCTCGAAGAAATCCCAAGGGCCCGCCTTGTCTTTTTCTCTGCCCTGTTTTAGGATCGATAGAGTAATGGTCATCTCCATGGCTGCCATGATGCGAATCTTCCTTATGGTACTCTCGATCATATTCAACAGGGTGCGATGGATTTACCGTATTTGATCGTTCAATAATTTTATCCAGTTCTCCCTTGTTCAGCCAGACTCCTCTGCAAGCGGGACAATAATCAATTTCAACGCCTTGCCGTTCTGATAGCAGCAAATCGTTATTGCATTCTGGACATTTCATCGTTTTCTCCTTTTAATTGGTAATCAAGCAATTATTTAAAATTTCACCTCTGTCAAAACCTTCGCAGTAACATCAGCCTTATAGTACTCCTTCGCTTTCAGCTTCAAGAAAAGGGTATTGGTCAAATCGTAGGGAGATATATTAATATCTCAACACTTAAATGAGGATAAAGCCAGGCTTAAAAATTGATTAAAAGTGCGGCCCGCTTTAGTCCGCTTCACCTTTCCCTTTGCATATTGATGAACTTCACCTGCTGGCGTCAATCAAGTTTGAGTTTGCCCATCCATTTCACCCCTTCAAACCAAAGAACGCTTCCTATACCGGCAGTTAGGCAAGCCCCGAACTCGAGAGTATTCAGGGCGGTAACCTTGAAAAGTGTAGCGAAAAAGGGCACATAAAGAGTTGTCAATAAAAACGCAATGGCGCCTGCAACTACTGGTATCAATGCCTTGTTTGGAAAGCGAAGGGTTGCTATGAAGGTACGGCTCCAGGATCGATTGGTCAGAATCAGTCCAAGGTTGGAAAAGATCAGGGTGGTAAATGTGAGCGCCCGTATTTTCTGTTCACTTTCTCCCAGATAAAGTGATAAGCCGAAAACGCTGATGACTGTTGCCAGCACAATACATCCTTGCAACAGGCTTATGAACAAGGTATGGCGACTGAACAGGGGTTGGCTGGAATCTCGGGGGGCTCGGTTCATGACGTTTGCCTCCTCTTTTTCGGCTTCGAAAACGGTGGAACATGCCGGATCGATGATCAGTTGCAAAAAAGCGATATGGGCCGGCAGAAGTACCATCGGCAGGTGAAATAGTGCTGGAATCAGGGAGAGTCCGGCGATAGGAACGTGAATGGCAAAGATGTAGGCAATTGCTTTTCGGATGTTGTCGTATATCCTGCGACCAAGCTTCACTGCTTGTACTATGGAGGAAAAATCGTCATCGAGAAGGACAATTGCTGCGGACTCTCGGGCAACATCGGACCCTCGTGCTCCCATCGCGATGCCAATATTAGCTGCTTTCAGGGCCGGTAATGAATAAATCCGGATTTTTCGACGCCGAGTATTCTCAAGCCTTCATCTGCCATTACCTCTATAAGTTTGGTCATTCTGGCTGTCTGCTCTTCATCAAAATG
>CAIPYV010000100.1 GCA_903869365.1 uncultured Chlorobiaceae bacterium | reverse complement strand
CGATGGTACTGCTTTATTGCGGGAGAGTAGGTCGTCGCCGAGTTTTTATACACGAAAAAGCCCATCCCTAAAAGATGGGCTTTTTCGTTTCTACAACTTCTTACCCGATTTCTCTCTCCTCAGCACTAAAAACTCAGCACTTTCAATCGCAGAGGCTTGCCTGGATTAATTCTTTTCAGTCTTAAGGTGGCTTCGGTTTTCGTGTCAATGAGAAAATGAATTTTCTCTTTATCCATCCGTATATCGCACTTATCTACCTTAACATCTTTCATGTGGAGCTGAATGATCTGACCACTGTTTCCTTTTGCAATGGCATTGGTTGCGATCATGGGTACCTTGCGAATAAGGGTATCGAGTCCGAGATTAAGCTTTCCTGCAACCATATCCCGAAGCCGGGTGTGCAAAACATCGTTTCCCTTGTTTACCAGCATGTTGCTGGTATCGACAGCGAAATCGAAGTGCTGTATGTTCAGCGTTTGCGTAGGGACATCGAACACCGGAGAACCGGTGAGCGCGAAATCACCATTGAGATCCTTTCCTGTCTTTACCGTAATACTCAAACCATCAGCCGAAGCATAGGCATTAATCTTTTCAATGGCTATGGTATGACTCCGTACATACCCTTTTACCGTATTATCCTTACCCGCCACCAACTCATTGAGGTGCTTGTTGATCTCCTCAAACGAGGTATATGCATAGATGTAAATATGGGATAGCGGATCCCTTTCCTGAACCTTCAATCGTTTGAAAGCCTGCAGACGATTGGGTTTGCTCCGATTGGTGGTGTCCGTCATAATCATCATCTTTGCCTTGATACAGGTAAAACAGACTATTTTTGACTTCTCCAGCAGAAAGTCTCCCTTCAGATCCTTGCAAAGAAACCTTATCCAGATAGGAGCTGGCGTTCGGGTCACCAGAATCGGCTCCTGAATGTCATTCCATAGTTTAGCGACCGTACCTTCAAGCGAAACTCCCTTGTTGATCTCCTGGTCCAGCATGGTCGTCAGACCGTGTTTATCTTCTTTAATAAGGTTGTCGAGCGTACTTGTCAGGTTCTTTTTGAAAGGGCCGATCCTGACAACCGGTTCAGTAATCCAGCGATAGTCCTTTAATCTGAACTTCGTCTTCAAACGCCAGCCTTTATCAAGAGTAACCGGCGATGTGAGCGTGACGATGAGGGTAGTTGATACCGGCTGAACCATTTTTGTGAGAAAATTTCCCAAACGGCTTTCGACCAGTTTGGCCTCAATGGTTAACGGAAAAGTACAAACCAGCTCAGTTCCTCTCGAACTGATAAGGATGTCGCTTGGTTTGACAAAAGTCAGGGCAACCCGTTCTTTTTTCGACTCCTGAAGATAGACTGTCGTTTCAAGGAATCGACCGTTGATCTTGCCGTTCAGAAATCTTGAAAGAGTTGTTAAATCGAGAGTAATCGGCAGGTTGAAGCTCGATTCAGGAACGTCAATATGCAGGATTTCAGTCACCGCCTTCGGAGGAGTGAACTGCCTTTGACGCTGCCTCAGACTGAGAAAATAATAAAGCATGGAGCCAATCAAAGCAAGAACAATTCCGGTGATAAGAAGAGATCTTTTTTTCATCGCTCTTAACTCTTGAAACGGGAAGTGAGTGATTTGCTTTTAGAATTTACACATATTTTCCCGGTTTCTCTCTCTTCATTGATTCACCGTTCAGCTCAAGTCGGAGTGCGTTTCCAACAAATCGATCCATGAAATGTTGTGGAGCTGATAAAAATAGTTTTCTACATGTGCGGTACTATATTTGTTAATTTCATGTGAATTAATTGCAAAGAAGTAAAAGGAGCGTGCATATCGTTTTTATAAAATGAATTTCAGACTTTTCTTGACAAATAATGAAGAAAGAATTTGGAAGTGAGCGGTGGGGGTGATACATTAGGAGCCCACTGAAGAATGAGCGAAAGTGAGATTTGGAGGTGGGGATAGCCTGAAAGATGGCATGTTATTTGACGGTAATGAGATGAAGGGAAAAGCGAGATGTTAAAGTTTCGGTTGAGAAGTTTTTAAAAGCTTCGAGGCGGAAAAGAAAAGAAAAAAAGATTTTGCAAAAGCCAGGAAAAGATGTACATTGGTTTCCCTTGATCGCATACGGTCAAGTTCTTTGAATTTGTTGCTAAGTGAAACGCCAAAGTCAATTTCTTTGGGTCGAATGACTCAAAGTATTTTTTAGCCGGATCAAACAGATTAAACTCTACAACGGAGAGTTTGATCCTGGCTCAGGACGAACGCTGGCGGCGTGCCTAACACATGCAAGTCAAAGGAAAGCGGCTTCGGCCGGGAGTACTTGGCGCAAGGGT
>CAIPYV010000099.1 GCA_903869365.1 uncultured Chlorobiaceae bacterium | reverse complement strand
GTATGCGAAGCTGGATGTTCCGAATTTTCTGATAAAGTGCCGTCGTACTGAGCAAAAAGGGTGGAGCGAAATGCTCATAAGCACGTTCTGGCCCTTCAAGCTTCCATGTCATCTGGGCTGGATGCGGGGAGAGAAAATAGGAAGCTTCCGGTTTACCCAAGAGCAAAAGTGTAGAACGTGTGATCTTGCCATCCTGTGTCAGTTTTGCGCGATCAAGAAACACAGGCAAAGACCATCCTATAATTTCATCAGATGAGAACCGATTCGCATACTTACGGGCAAACGATTCGCGTGCCTTTTGCAATGCCGTTTCATCAAGATGGGTTATTGTCGCCTCAGGGATGATCTGCGCAGTCCAGTCGCTCGACATGGTCTGTTGCCGGATTTCATCAAGCTTATCCAGTCCAAGATGGGTCAAGCTTTCGCCAGCTCGTGCATAATAATGCCCCTTCCATGAAATCGGCAACCCCCGAGGAGCTGCGGGTATTTCAAAGAAAACTACTCGCCCACTGGGATCTTGAAGTTCATGAATATTCCGGAAAGTGATACTGGGCTCTGTATTTTCAGCAATCTGCATTTTCGTGCTTTGCAGTCGCTCAAATTGCAACCGATAGTCGGAGCCGACAACTTGCCGGGTTTTGTTATGAACTCCAAAAACCAGCCAGGCGGCCTCTTCTTCGCGTAAATTCGCTTCATTGGCCAAAGCAGAGAAATACTTTCCAATATCATCGGTCGAGTACTCTTTTCCTGCCTGCTTAAACTCAATGACTTCGTTTTCCCAGGAAGCAATCAGGTCGATCAACAGCGCTTGAAGGTGAGTTTGATCCATCATTGCCTCCTCAAATTGATTTCACTTCGGTTCCGGGAGACAACTGCTTGAAGATTTGATCCACGTTGATTTTGACCGTATCGGTTGTAAAGCCAGTATCACGGAACACGACGCGCAAAGGCTTGTGCGTTGCCAGCTCTTTGACAAGCTCTTCGCTCACGCCAGTATCAAAGCAGGCAATAAGATCGTATGGCGGCTGATTTACAAAGAAGACGGTTTTACCCTGAATCAACTCTTTGCGGATTGGCAGGCTCAAGTCAATGCTCAAGTCAAGGAGAATCTGGAAGAGCAGGTCTTCCGGTGTACGGTCGGGTTTGATGTTGTCAACGGCATTGAAAAGCTCCTCCTGTTTGACGGCATCGGGGGTGTAATAGACCTCGGCCATGTTGGATGAGTCGATTTTGAGGACGCGGAAGCCTGTGTCGATTGTTGCCGGGGCGTATTGCAAGACGCCCTGACCTGTTGCCGTTTGTTCTTTTTCATCCTTGATTTTCTTTCCTGCCCTCCTTATTCGCTCTTTGCTGATTTCAGCGATGGTTTTGTAGCCCGCTTTGAATGCTTCGGATTGTTCATTGCAGAGTTCCGGCAACTGAACCATAATAAATTTGCGGTTGCCGCCATCTTCAGCATTGAGTTGCATGACGGCATGGGCTGTTGTGGCTGAACCTGCGAAGAAATCTAATACGATATCTCCCAGCTTGCAGTTTGAAATTGATATTAAATTCTTCAGAAGACGTGGTGGTTTAGGATTGCTGAAGATATTTTTAATACCATCCATCAAGTCAGTGAGAACCGTATTCCCTTCCTGATTATGTCCGAATTGATCATGAGACCACCAATTTGTAGCACATTGACCTTCTGCTTCTCGCTCAAATTTGAAGTATTTCTTTCTTGGAGAACCATTGCCATTGTGCGGAAAAACAATCCTGTTATCGGCAAGTAATCGAAGATAGGTGTTTTCATCTCCCATCCATTCTTCGTCAAGTACTTTGCCAGTTGGTGTCTTGATAGTATATATAGAACCACTTTGGTCGCTGCCAACCTTCCACGGCTTTGAAGCCCAGGCGCCACGAGGATCATTATCAGGATTAGAAAAGTTACCTGTTAATTCAATTTTCCCGACGCCTGCGGATTTGTAACGCCATTTATCTTTTGAAAATGCAAGGATATGTTCTGCTACCAATCCAATCATTTTCGTCGGATCATTTGGCTGATTGTGCCTCCTTCTCCAATGGATGTGGCCTTCAAAATTTTCAGCCCCAAATATCTCGTCACAAATTTTGCGTAGATTTTGAACTTCTTCATCGCCTATTGAGATAAATAATTGACCATCATCCCGCAGCAGATTCCTCGCCAGCTTCAGTCGCGGATACATCATACTCAACCAGTCCGAATGAAACCGTCCATTCGACTCCGTATTGGCAACAAGCCGGTTTCCCTCCTCATCCTTCTGGTTTGAACGCAGCAAAAACTCATCGGCGTTTTCAGCAAAATCATCCTCGTAGATAAAGTCATTGCCGGTGTTATATGGCGGGTCAATGTAGATCATCTTGACCTTGCCGAGGTAGGTCTCCTGCAGGAGCTT
>CAIPYV010000098.1 GCA_903869365.1 uncultured Chlorobiaceae bacterium | reverse complement strand
GGCCGAAATGGCGGTTTGCTTATTAATATTTCAGCATTATTAGCAATAAACTCATCGACTTTTGTTTGTGAATAGCGCCACTCGCCTTGCAATCGAAACTCATTAAAATTAGTCCCCCCAACTATCCGAACATCATCAAGCAGAATAGTTTTAATATTTCCTTCCGACATATCTTGTGCCTTGATGAGCTGATCGCAGCAACCGAAACACACAGAGTGAGCCGGAAAGCGGAGTATTCCAATACTATTACCTGCATTATTAAAAGGATATTTCTTTCCATCTTCGACAAAACCAGCCGCAAAGGCAGGGGATAATGATCTATTCTTTGCATAGGCAATGATATAATCTGTAACTGTACCCATATTGAGATCAAGAAAGGATGGCTTTTTCTTTTTCTCCCAGACGAAAACTCCACAAAAATGTTCACTTCCGAACACTTCATCACAAAGCTCGCGCAAATTATGGGCCTCTTCGTCCCCAATACTGATAAAAATAACCCCATCCTCCCGAAGCAGATTTCTCGCCAGCTTCAACCTCGGATACATCATGTTCAGCCAGTCGGTATGAAAGCGCCCGCTTGCTTCAGTGTTGCTGCTGATCTTCCGGCCACCCTCAACCTGGCCAGTGAGTTCGAGGTAGTTCTTGATGTTGTCCTGGAAGTTGTCGGGGTAGACAAAATCCTTGCCGGTGTTGTAGGGCGGGTCAATGTAGATGAGCTTCACCTTGCCCGAGTAGCTCTTCTGTAAAAGCTTGAGCACTTCAAGGTTGTCGCCCTCAATCATCAGATTCTGTGTAGTGTCCCACTCCACACTCTCCTCCGGGCAGGGGCGCAGGGTGCCGGTGGATGGGGTAAGTGCAAGCTGCCGGGCTTTACGTTTGCCGTGCCAGTTGAGGCCGTACTTCTCCTCCTGCTCTTCTACCGTGCCACCGAGCAGTTGGCGGAGCACCTCAAAATCAATCTTCCCTTCCGTGAACGCTTCAGGAAAGATGGTTTTCAACTGCTCAATATTACCTGCCAGAATATCGGCGGATTGCGCTTCAGGGTCATTTGCGGTGAATGGCTTGATGGTCGCCTCTTCGTGTTCGGTCATAATTTTTGTTTTGTTGTTGCCAGTTCTGCTTCAATCCGCTTGAGTTCCAGGTTCAGCTCCACCTGCCGGGGTATTTGCCTCTCTTTTGCCGCCAGTGTGCGCAGGCGAGCGGTCTCTTCATGCAAAACGCCACATTCTCGCAAGGCATTACGGCGGGCTGCGGCATACTCTGCGTTTTCTGCAAGAGCGAAACTCCCCGTCACCATTGCTGCATGCAGCGCCACCATGGAGTCCAGCCAACCCTGATAGAGATCACGGAGGTTTGTGCGTGGTTGACGGCCAAGCGGCAGTGAGTTATAGAAATCGACCAGAATGAGTGAATCAACCTCGTTTTTCAATTCGACGGAAACAATATCGCCCTCAAGCACCGTTTTGCCAGCCTCGCTTTGAGACCACCGCTTGTGAGCAACAGAGAGCGATAACGGTGCACCCTGCCGGGTCAAAAGCAGAACAGGATAAGGAATCGCCCGATGCACCAGTTCCACCAGCCGCTTTATTTTGGCTCCGTCACGCAAGGTAAGCAGCAAAACGGCAATTTCCAGATATTCATGGCTTTCGTCCCGGAACTCAGGAACCCCGACAGTTACCGGCTTGAGTGCCGCAATCCAGATCAGCTCTTCAATCCCCTCGTTGATAGAGCGTTTGTCGGCAGCAGTGGGTGCACCGTTTTCAAGCAGCAGCTTCCTGGGTACCCGCTGGTTCACCAGGCTGCTTTCGGGCAGGTCAAATGCTTCGATCAGCGCTTGACTCTTCATACGGTTGCCTCCGGCAGAATAACAAGGTATGCCATCACCTCAAAATCGTTGATGCCTGCAAATTCACCTTTCATGGCGTGCGTACCGCCGGGAGTGAAAAGGCTTGCAACAGCGCGTTCCTGATTCTTTCCAGCCACGGAGGCTACGGCTGCGGCAAGAAGGCGTTGTGCTGCAAGCATCTCTTCCCCCTGTTTTGTCGCCTTGTCGAAGCGGGCACATGCACCGGCATCGGCCATATCGCGACCGAGGCAGAGACGCTTGAGCCGATCAAGAATCTGCTTGGCTTGTGTGTAGGGTAGAATCACTGAGCCATCGTCACCAACATGAACAAGGTAGTGGGTACCAAGGGGATACCCGGCTTCAGGAATTCGCCGGGCGGCGTCACCCTCAGCACGCAAACAGAAAATAATGCCCGGAGCGATATCCATCTCAGTGGTCGTTGTAACGGCAAAGCTTCCTGCTGGCAGCATCTCCAATACTCCAGGGTTGGCTTTCAGATATTGGGCAAGGTCAAGGCGAATGTCAGTCAGGGTGAGGTCAGCGATGGAGACTCCGGAGGAGAGATCCTCCAGATCGATAACGGTTTCCTGAAGCTTGAGCAGTTGCTTGCGGCGATATTCCAGATCGTTCATCTGATTGCCGGATTGCTGCTCAATGAGGTTCTCTTCACCCGTTGCGGAGATGTCGAGCAGTACCATTTTTCCGCTTACCCGTTGTTCAAGGTTGATGTACTCCTCAAGCTCCATATTTGGCCAGAAGTTGACAAGCTGAATGCATCGGTTTGGCGATCCGATACGGTCAATCCTGCCAAAACGCTGGATGATTCGCACGGGATTCCAGTGAATATCGTAGTTGATGAGCCAGTCACAGTCCTGAAGGTTTTGCCCTTCGGAGATGCAGTCCGTTGCAATAAGCAGGTCGATATTTCCCTCTATGGAAAGTTCTTCGGGACGCTCCTTGGAACGGGGTGCAAATGCACTGAGAAGAGTGGACTGATCTTTGCGCAATCCGGATAAGGTTGTCTGATTACTACCGGAACCGGCAATGAGAGCGCTCTCAAGGTGCAATTCAGACTTCGCCCAGGGAGCGAGCTGATCGTAAAGGTATCGGGCTGTATCGGTAAATGCTGTAAAAACTATAACCTTGCGGTTGCCGGGATTGATGGGGTTCCGGCATTTTTCGGCAATAACGTCACGCAGGGCTGCCAGTTTGGCATCTCGCTGTGCATCAACCTGGGCCGCAGCCGCGTAAAGAGTGGCAAGCCTGTTGCGATCTTCAATGAGCTCCTGCTTCCATTTGATCAGATCTACATCCTGAAGCAAGACCTTGACCTTGCGGCCAACAAGCAGGCTTTCAAAAGCGGGATCGTCAAGGTCAACATCGGCAATATCAATCTCCTCAAGCTCTGTCGTTTTTGACTCAATACGTGCCAGCATTGCTTCAACATCCCGAAGTTGGCGTTGAACGGTGAGCGCAAATGATGAAACGGCACTTTCCATTCGTTTGAGCATGTTGATACGAAGCAGGTGAATCAGACTCTCTTCACGGTCAGCCTGCCGGAAAAAGCCTTCGCCTCCCCGTACTCGTGTACTGTACTTCCTGTCGTAAGCCTCCTGCTTGTGCGGCAGTACATACCGCAAAGGAGCATAAGAGGCAAGGTTCAGACGGCGAATCTCCTGATTGATCTCCCGGATGGGCCGAAACTCACCTGCCCGGTCAACGTCAGCCTGGATGTTGATTGGTTTCAGGCGGTCAGGGAACCGTCCTGTTTCGGCTATTCCATAATACTTTTCGACATGCTTGCGGGAACGTGCGATGGTCAGGAGATCCAGCAAGGTAAAGTAGTCGAAGCCGAGCATCTCTATCAGACGAACCGGAAGACGATCACCATCATCGAGATCCAGCCAGCGATTGAACTGTTTCTGTGCTAATCGCGTAGTGCTGTCAATACTGCTGATGCCATGAGCAAGCAAAGCCGAGTCGTTGCCTTCAGTGGCAAATGCAATCTGGTTGCGCAGATCAGCCAATCTGTTGTTGACTGGCGTTGCCGAAAGCATAAGCACACGGGTCTTGACCCCCTCTTTGATAATCTTGCGCATCAGATGATCGTAGCGCGTTTCTTTCCCTTTGTTGGCCGCCTTGTTTCGGAAGTTGTGCGATTCATCGATAACGACAAGATCGTAATTTCCCCAATTGACGTGCGAAAGATCAATATCGCCGGAGAACCCGCCGTCACGGGAAAGATCGGTATGGTTCAGGACATCATAGTTGAAGCGGTCTGGCGCAAGGAAATTCCTGCGGTCATTGGCTTTATAGAGCGTCCAGTTGTCACGCAACCGCTTCGGGCAAAGGACCAGCACCCGGTCGTTTCGTAGTTCGTGATATTTGATGATGGCAAGAGCCTCAAAGGTCTTGCCCAGCCCGACACTGTCGGCAATAATGCAGCCACCAAAGCGGTTGAGCTTGTCAAGCGCACCAATCACACCATCACGCTGAAAGCGGTATAGTTTTTTCCAGACCACGGTGTTGCGGATACCGGTTGCCGACTTGACGATACGCTCTTCATCAAGATCTTCGTCACGGTCGCGGAATATGGTATAGAGGATAAGCGAGTAAACGAGGAAGGGCTCTTTGTGGGAGGCGAGTGATTGTAACAGACCAATCAGCTCTGTTTTGGCCATTGGATTCTCTGCAAGACCCAACCACTGAGCATCGAACCACTTGCTGAGCAATAACGCCTCTTCAGGCGTTTCAGAAGCCTGAATCAAATTCAAGGGGTTACCAGGTGTCAATCCAAGACCATCAGTAGTGAATGCCAGCGAACCAAGCAGCACCTGCTCGGGCACTGCATCGCCATCACGAACAACAAAAGCGCCTTGCGGCACTGCACCGGGAGCAAGCTTCACTTCGCTTTTGCTTTGAAGCCATTGCAGCAGGCGGCTTGCGATCCATCTGTTTTGCAACCGGTTACGAGCAGCTCGATCGGCTTCAGAGCCAAGAACTGAAAGTTCCGTAATGGTTGACGGCAAAAGAAGACGGCATGTTACAAGTGCCGCCATTTCTTGAAGCATACCGGAAAAGGCGAACAGCGAAAAAGAGGATGTAACAATATCAAACTGGCAACCTGCGGTGAGTTTTGATCGAAGGTAGTCGATGACCCGGTCTGTTCCACTGTTCTGAACAAGCTTCATAGGTGGAAACTCCCCGGTTGAATCCTAACCAATCGTTTCATAATGAAAGAGAAGAGCTCAAGTTCATTGGGATGCCAAGATTATACACTGCATCATATTTATCATTTATTCACATCAAAGAAAAGCAATAACGTAGGTTACAGACAAAATTATTGCAGGTTTTATGTGGAATAAAGCGCAAATAAAGGAACAAATTCTGTCCGGAGGATAACAAATGCCAGGGTTTCGTGACCAAAGATTCAGCCCGTGCGTTTATTGGCCTGATTTTGGGAAGTTCCTTGGCCCAACGGGGAATCAGGCCCCATCGTGCCGAGGTGAGCTTATAAGGTCCAGTGTTGGTCTGCAAGGTGAGAATATCTGTTTCCGGAGGGATATTGTAACGATTGGTCTGGGGGTAATCCTGATTCTCTTCAAACGGCAACTCCAGTGGATGAAGGAGGTCAAGGAAGTACTTCAGTTCGTAATACCCGAATCGTCCGCACATATTTTCCCCTCTTTTTGGGTTAACCAATATTCATGCCAAATGAGAAGATTGCTTTCGGTCTGTTTGATCTGACGACCATTGCCTCCTCTGCTCTTGGCCCTCATATCTCTCTCAACTCCGTCTGACCATCAACTTCGAACTGCTTGTTCGATAGGCACTTAGATGATCTATCAATTTGGTATCGAATGACTGAACCTTGAACCTTGAGGGTGGGATATTGGGTACTCTCGATAATCAGTGGAGCTACTTTTGTCTTCCGAAATATGGCGCAGTCTATCTTACAATCAGAAAATGTACAGGAAACATTGTGTCTACCTGCGCTAGAATCATTATGAATGTGAATAAGTTTAACAGTACAGTTATGAAACTTTAAAGTAAGGTCATTCGGATTCTTTAGTGTCAGATGTACTGGATGGCAATTTATAAACGAAATTTCACCTGAAACCCACTCCGCATTTATATCATCCAGTATGCTGCTCTCAAAGCAGACGTTTTTCAAGCAAGCACCGTTCATCACGGTCGAATTCAACTCACAGAATCCGAACCTACCGTTACTAATTATGGTGTTTTGAAGATTATATCCAGTAAGGTCTATCCGACTGAGAACGGCATCTGTGATGTCTATTCCGCGAAAGAATGCTCTCAAGGCATTCCATGCGTGCTCATCAGGAACCCTTATCAAGCGTGCCAAGGAGTCGATATCCAAAAAGAAATCCGGGATATCCGAATACGAACCCTGGAAGATGTTAATAAATACCAATGCTAACAAGACGTGCAAACGACGCTCAAGCTTTGGATTCAAAACCGGCCGATCGGCCAATTTCAAAAATCCGCGTTTATGATAAAGATGCAACAATGACTTTTTGATCCTCGTTTTGTCCCCATCATTCAATCTCTTTATCCGTTCAAAAAGCAAGAATAAGGAAACAAAATTCAGTGGAATCGTGGATAACTGCCCAAACGCTGGGAATTGCGCGGCGATTGACCCATCTTTCGGTTCGCTCTTTGCTCCGTGAACCACAGCATCAAATAAGAACTGAGACAACAAAAAGAACAATACATTGTTATCTCGAAATCTCCATGATTCACCGTCGGTCTCCAGAAAATAACAAGTCAATACGTTGTCCTCCAATCGCATCATATCCAGCCCTTGCCTTTTTTTCTCTTCCAGTAATGTATTAGCTGATTCTTGTATTGCTTTTCTTATTACTTCATCTTTTATCCTATATTGGATAGCATTGTTATCAAGATTCCATTGTTCAGCACTCGCGGCATCGACGTCAGCTTGGTACGCGCATGATATAGCGACTGCCATGTCTTGAAGAAATCTTCGATACTTATGGACAAGTGGCTCAATCGCCTTTGAACCCGACAAGCACTCTTCCTTGAATTTTCCCTTGATGGTGCTCTCTACGAATAGATCATACAGATAATAGACATCCAACAATGGTGGGAGCTTCTCAAAGTAATAGACTCGGCATATTAAGTACAAAAAGAGCGGATTCTTGGATGCGTGCCTGAGATGAATTTCTAAACGCTTCAATTCCGAGTAGAAAAATTTCTGTTCCTTTCCTGCTTTTGCCTTCTCAAATGCATAAAAATTAATCCATTTTTCGACCGTCTTTGAGTCATAATAAGCCAGTTCCATAATGGTAACTGTCTTATTACCCCTATACTCCTCCATAGCGAGATTTAGCTCTAGATATATGTCTTCTCTTTGGTTTCTTTGCTCCTTTTCCGGGAACATGCGTGAATTCACGATGACATAGACCTGCTCGAAAGAACTAAGCTTGACCAAGCGTTTCATTACGTCTAATCGAAGAGAACTCAGGTTATCATCCAGAAGTGAAACTTCATCGAAACCATCGAATGCTATGACCAAATTACGCGCCCATCTGCCACGTGCATGAATGTAACGTTCGACGCTCTCAAAATGAGAAGGTTGGAGAACCGCTTTACTTGGTATGAAAACTGTATCCCATCCTTGCGCAAATAGACTCTTCTGAAGAACCTTCGTCGCGATGCTTTTGCCCACCCCGAAAGGTCCAAAGAGAAACAGTATATGCTGGTTATTAAGTGTTTCGACAGCGTCCGCAAAAAAATCGGAGGTCTCGCCCTCAGACCGCACTAACGATTCGTAGTGCCAGATTTGATATCGAGGGGTAACGAACACATCGGCCACATCAATTTTGTCAGAAGGGAAAATGAAGTAATGACTAGGGTGCAGACAACCATCAATGTCTCGCAATGGCGATTTCAAACGCGCCCATCGTGCGTAAGTGGCTACATCGCGTTGGCTACGACGAATGCCATCATGGAAATCTATTGCAGCGATTGGCAATGCGTATCCCCCCAAATTCAGTCCAGCATTACGGGTGTGTGTGAACAGGCCACATACACCACCGGTGCGTAGATTGAGCAATGGTGCTCCACTGTTTCCCTTTTCGGCTTGTCCGTCACCAAGCTTAATGAAATCGCAATTCTCTGTGTATGCGTAGCCGCGTGAACTAAAGAACTCCGTTTCCAAGCTACCTCGAGGAGAGTATCCGATAGTGTACAGCTCTGAATCACCTGAATTAATATCTGGGTTAAGCCAAGCATAATCCTGCGAGAGATAATCAACTTCCAAGATCGCGGCATCGAAGCAGGCATCAGCTAAACTTTGAGATACAGAAGCTTTTCCTTGGTAAATTACTTTTGCAGTAATGATGGCACCGGCAGCTGTGATGATTGATGTTGTTCCATCTGCCGAGAGATTGTGTGCTGCCGTAGCAATGAGGGTTGGTGCCACGAAAAAACCGGTACCATAGTCATTCTTATTCGTAATAACACGGACGATGATACTTTTTAGAAGTTCTTCAAATTTGTCCGAGATCTCCATATAAGGGTTCTGTTACGTTGAAATAGACACTCACTCAGCTTTTTGGCTTCAGCTGAAGTCTGATAACAATGTTGGCGCTACCCTTCGCCTTAGCTAAAAAGATATTGCCTTCCCCCTCAAAGCCAAGCCCAATCTCGATCTCAGCTTGCTGTACCTTAAGGTCTTCACTCAATTCACGCCAAACATCCGTCACGGGTTTGCTAATGCGCATCAAAAGCGGTCGAATGGCATCAATTGTAACGTTCGGGATTTGTTCTGGGGAATTACTCTGCTTTATTTGTCCAAACCCAGACTCGATGGCTTCAACCTGAACAAGAGTGCCATCTTGAAGTTCAATCAGTTTATACGTCATGCTGAATTGCTCCGTTGTTGTGATAAAGAAAAAATATTAAGGGTGTCCAGCGTAAAATGAAGCCGAGATCCTTACTCAGCGTGGCACTAAAGTTTTACACAATTTCTTGCATTTCTAAAAAGTCAGATTTACTATAAATAAAACAAAAAAAGGCATTTAAGTTTCCAGGAAGATCCTATACATCATTATTTTATGACAATAATCTTCAAATGTCTGCACCGCCATGAAACACATCTATTCATAATCGTTAATTTTCTTGTACAAGAGTATAGCTATATCAAAATTGCACACGTTTCCAGATATCATTATTTTTGCGTGTCCATAAATATTGTTCATAAACTCCGCATCGTTCAGTTTTAAAATTTTTGACACTAAATTCACCCCAGATTACCGCCACGATGTCATCTTGCGACATAAACACTTCGGAATATTCCTTTATTTCTTCCCTAATAAGCTTCTGAAAAAAATCGCCACATGTCCACGTTCCATATTGGTGAATACCAGCAATAACAACAATTCTGTTATCATTAATTGATAGACGCATCAATATAGAATAGTCTGTCCGTTTAATTGTCTCATCCTTATAGACAGCACCTTTTTTCAATTTAGCGGCATTAATATACGCATCATCAGACGGAGAACGCAAAACATGATTCTGTTCTGGAACCCATATTGTCTTTATTGTTTTCTCACATTGAGAACATTCATCTTTTATAATAGCATCTCCAAACCAACATGGAAGAAGAATATTATCAAACTTGGGTTCTTCATCGCATTTATTATTAATGACCTTAACTGCTGGAGCAAGACTTTCAAGTGCTATATTTGCTTGTGGTGAACAAAGATAAATCACATTACCTGAAATAATTGGTGCCGTTTCTTTTTCTGTTACCGTTAATAAATCAACATTCTCGGCTCCCAAGAAATTTTGGATAACTTGAATAGCGTGATAATCTCCAGACGTAATAAGGGGAAGTGGCTTTTGGTCCCAAAAAATTGGGAAAACACATGTGTAATGCCCAACACTTTTATCTGCTGTACCCAAAAATACAGAAATAACTTCTCGAGTTCGAGCATCAGACTTTAGCTTTCTGGCAGTTTCCTTTGTATCCTTACTTATCGAAGTAAGCTCCTTCACTTGCTCGTATTGCTCTTTGGCAATAAAAATCGATATACAGATACCAAGGACCGCAAGAATAATTGTAACAATCTCAACAATGCTCATTAACAGCTCCTTGATGTAGAATTTGAATAACAATCAATTGAGATCAAATCCAAAGTAATAGCCATATCATCTCTGACAGACAAATACCAACTGGATAATAATCACCTAAGTTGATCGATCTGCCATAAAAAAAGCCTCCAT
>CAIPYV010000097.1 GCA_903869365.1 uncultured Chlorobiaceae bacterium | reverse complement strand
GTGAAGAGTGAAAAGTAGAAAGTAGAAAGAACTGAGTGGTGAGTAAGATGGTGGTCAGGCTTAGAGGAGGGATAGGGTTTGGATGATGCGGGTGCCGGAGTCGGTGAGTACGAGGTAGGATCGGTTCATGAGATAGACAAAATCCACCGCTGGGTAGCTTTCGGCTTGTGCCGGATGTGTCGTTCAGAGTTGCCTGGCGAGAATATGTTGCCCAGGAGTTGACAAGCGCTGTTGGCAAACCGAAAGAGTCAAGGGTTGCGAGAATACCCTGCTCAATATCCGGCATTGTGTCAATTTTGTTAAGCACCCAGTAAAGAGCATCGATGACGCTATTGCCTGTGACAAAAACACTCTCTTCATGAATATTTTCACGCAAGAGATTTATTTTGCTGAGGTTTGTCGGAGCAAAATTGTAGGTGGCAATGCGACCTGTAAGCTGACGATTCATTTCTTCGGGCCATTTGCTGTATTTATTGTGGGTTCTTAATCCCACCTCAACATGTGCGACAGGTATCTGCTGGTAAAAGGCCGCCAAAGCTGTTGCATGATGTTGAGATCATAATCGGGCACGATGTCAAACAACTCCAGCACCTGATCAGGCATCTCGCGATGTTGACCGGTTACAGCAACAATGGTCTCGAATGCAGCGGCATGTTGGACAAAATAGCGCTAAGACGCGTGCTGAGTACTGAGTGAAATAGGGCTAAAAGGGATGACTTATCGGGCTGCTGACGCGCTTTGTCAATAAAAAAAAAATTAGCTTTTCCGAAATCCACCAGCATCCGCTCAGTACCAAGGGATACTACGGTTCGTGATGTCTTTCCTAAAATATGACCTGACGTTATCTGAGGTACGGGAACATTATCAAGAATGGTTTTACCGTCTTTTAAATCCTGTATTATTTGTTACAAACGATATTATTAATAGTGGGCTGTTTGAGAGCGATGAGAATAAATAGATGAGATGTGGCAGCCAGCAGACTCACTCATGGATGATTAAGTCGTTTTTGCTGATCTCAATATAACGAGCTGTTTCGAAGGCTTCTTCTATTGATGGCAACGCTCTTTCAATCAATCGCTGAAGCTCTGCATTGCTGATATTTCCCGAAGCAACCATCATCAAACGATGAGGGGTATTTCTTAAAAGGAAAGATAGAACGAAGTCGTGGTCTTTTGTTACGACAACACGACCCTCCCTATCTGCTATAGATATAATTTCAAAATCTGGCGTTCGGTTACCCAAGTCCAAGTCGAGGGTATGCAACGCATCGTGGCCATTGTACCTTAACCAATCACAGAAACTTTGCGGGAGCTGGGCATCTACCAAAAACCTCATGCGGCTATAGCTTTCATACTTTTAATGTGAGCTAATCGAGCGGCATAAGCTAACGTAGCTAGAATATCATCTCTTTCGAGATCCTTATAGTCACTCAAGATATCATCAATGCTCATCCCACTAGCCAGCCATTCCAAAATGTTTTCTACGGGATAACGCATCCCACGAATACAGGGTTTACCATGACAAATGTCAGGATCAATTGTTATTCTCTCAGTGTTTTGCATCGTTGTATTACTCCTTGATAAGTTCCTCTGTGACAAAATTCTAGTACGTATGCACTTCCTGAAGTTAGTTATTATATAACTTTTTTGGATGGTTCATTTTTGGAGAAGGCAGTCGAAAAACAGAGTGCTGAGGGAAGAAAGTTGCCGGTGGGTAGTTCATATTTAAGAACTCGTCTATGAGTGTCTGGTTAGTTGGGGGTGTTGGTTTGCAGGGTGAGGAAATTTGCGTAGGCTTTGGCGATTCCGTCCTGGAGGGTGGTTTTTGCCTGCCAGCCGAGGGCTTTCAGCGTGCTGACATCGAGGAGTTTTCGAGGGGTGCCATCGGGGCGGGAGGTATCGAAGGTAAGGGTGTCCTGAAAACCTACAACGTGCATTACCGTTTCGGCCAGTTCCCGGATGGTGACATCAGTACCGGTGCCAACGTTATACAAGCCATCTGTTACCGCTGATTCCATCAAAAAGATGCAGGCTTCGGCGCCATATCGTCAACGTAGAGAAATTCGCGCTTTGGTGTGCCTGTACCCCACACCGTGAGGCTCTTTTCACCTCGCAGTTTTGCTTCATGGGCTTTTCTGATGAGAGCTGGAAGAACATGGCTCGCCAAGAGGTCATAGGTGTCGTTCGGGCCGTAGAGGTTGGTGGGCATCACTGAAACATAGCTGGTGCCATACTGGCGGTTATAGCTTTCACACAGCTTGATACCTGCAATTTTTGCTATGGCATACGGTTCATTGGTCTGCTCAACCGGTCCGGTGAGCAGGTACTCTTCTTTGATCGGCTGGGGGCAATCGCGCGGATAGATACAGCTTGATCCGAGAAAGAGCAGGCGGCCAACTGTTCACTGCCGACTGCCAACTGCTGACTACTTTCTTTTACTCGTGATAGTCGTATGTGGGATAGCCGTGTTTTTTTACCAGTTCGTCACGGCTGGCGGTTTTGAGGTCTTCGCGCATCATTTCTGCGACCAGCTCTTTGAAACTGATTTTTGGTGTCCAGCCGAGTTTTTGTTTTGCCTTGGTGGCGTCACCGAGAAGAGTCTCGACTTCTGCGGGGCGGAAATAGCGGTGGTCGACGGCTACGATGCAGTTTCCATCGGCATCAAAGCCTTTTTCCTCAACACCACTCCCCTGCCATGTGATCGATATGCCTGCCTCTGCTGCCGCTACATCAACAAACTCACGAACGCTATGCTGTGTTCGCCGGATGCAATGACAAAATCCTCTGCTTTTTCCTGCTGGAGCATGAGCCACTGCATTTCGACATAATCTTTCGCATGTCCCCAGTCGCGCAGGGCATCAAGGTTGCCGAGGAAGAGGCAATCTTGAAGACCGAGTTTTATACGAGCCATTGCACGGGTGATCTTGCGGGTAACAAAGGTCTCTCCTCTACGCGGGCTTTCATGGTTGAAAAGAATGCCGTTGCATGCATAGAGACCATAGGACTCACGATAGTTCACCGTAATCCAGTATGCGTAGAGTTTTGCAACACCATAAGGGCTTCTTGGATAAAAAGGAGTGGTCTCCTTTTGGGGAACCTCCTGCACAAGGCCAAACAGTTCAGAAGAGCTTGCCTGATAAAGGTGGTCTACCCTATCTGTATTAAACAATGAAGAACGGCGCTTGATGCCATGCACTTCATATCCCTTCCCCAACAAAAACTCGGCGAGATAAGCGCCGTCCTAGCTGGTAACACCGGTGATCAAAGCTTTTTTCACTTAAGTACAGTTAGTCAGTCGCGTCCACTAAAGGGGACTGTTCTTGGGTCTTACCTTCCCATACCTCCCCTATGCGCCACCCTTGATCGG
>CAIPYV010000096.1 GCA_903869365.1 uncultured Chlorobiaceae bacterium | reverse complement strand
TGCGTGATGAAGAAACAACAAAATCTCAAGGGTTGCAAAAGCAACTTGAGGCAATAGGGAAACTCAAGGATGAAGCTGTAAAGGAGTCGGAAGAGCTTAGGGTTCAGCTTGAAGCTTTAAGAGGTGAGAAAAGAACTCTGCAGGAGTCACGAGACCATCATGGAAAACTTGCTTCTGAGAGGCAGCTGCAGTTGGAGCAACTCACACTATTGCGTGATGAAGAGACAAAAAAATCTCAAGGACAACAACAGCAACTTGAGGCAATAGGGAAACTCAAAGATGAAGCTGAAAAGGAGTCCAAAGAGCTTAAGATTCAGCTTGAAGCTTTAACAGGTGAGAAAAGAACTCTGCAGGAGTCACGAGACCATCATGGAAAACTTGCATCTGAGAGGCAGGTAGAAATTTCAGCTCTCAAAATAAATGTTCAAAAGGCAAGTGATCGGATAAGCAGTTTAGAATTACAAATAGCAGAACAAAAGCAAAGCCTGCAGTTAATAAATGATGAAATGCTGAAAGCTGAGGCGCAGATTGAACTCATAACTAATGTACTTCTCCGTGAGGATGGAATTTGAGTTTGCAAGAGGTTTGATAGATTAAATACAACTGTGGTATTAATTGAACATTAGCCTATAAGCTCAAATTTTAAACCAAAAAAGTTACAGAATAATCCAAGTTCAATTGATTCCTCATCGTCTGTTGGAAAAAAAATACACAAAATCATATTGATAACTTCAATGAAGTGAATAAATCTGTAGAATCTATACCGTTTTTTGAAGTGATAAGCATGGAAAAAGAAATATCCAATACTTCCCCATACGATGAAAACTTTCTTGACTGTTTTCGAACACTCTGGCAGTTCGGTGACTGGGAATCCTTAGCCAATATGGATTGCAATATCCTGAAATATCACCAGGATCGAGCCAAACTCGCTCTATTAGTTGCTGCAGGCCACATACAAAGAGGGAATATGGCAGAAGGAAAGCAATTTATCCGCCTTGCGCAGGATTGGGGTTGTAATAAAAAATTGTTGAGTCAAATCTTGATTGCCGGTGTTCATAATAGCCTCGGACGCTTAGCTGTTCTTACAGGGCAGCAATCACGAGCATTCAAACATTTTGAAAGATCAATCGAGACTTGTGTCCCGGGGTGTACTGTACCATTAATCACTCAGTCAAGAATTGGAAAACAACTTGCAATTCTTGGTCTATCATCAAATCTATTAGAGTTGATGATAGAAGCGAAGGATAATATAAAAGAAATACCTACCTACTCGTCACCCTCCTCTATTGGCCTCACTGAAAGTATCGAAACATTAAAAAAGCAATATGCCGAACTCAGTCTTCAACTGAAAAAGCAATCTGATGATCTTATTATAGTGAGAACATTTCTTGAGAGTAGTTTCAAAAGGGAAATTCTCAATGCCACAAAACAAATTGAGGCTTTTATTGGTGTTCAAGGCTACTTCAACTCAGGTGAGTTACCTAATTTATCAACAGAGAAACATAGCTGGCCAGTAAGCCCTGATTTTGCACTTTATCTTATTGAACTCCTCGAAAGTAACGATTATGATTTAATCATTGAATTCGGTTCAGGGATATCAACAGTGATTATGGCTAAAACTCTTGCCAAGATCGCTGATCATAAAAGTAATTCCAAGGTAAAAATTGTTTCCTTTGAACATCTGCAACAATACTATAATCAAACTCTTGCCAGTCTAAAAAAAACCGGCCTCGTTGATGCAGTGCAACTCATACATAGCCCACTACTTCCTTACCTTGCCTCGAACGGGAACACTTATTCATACTATAGCTGTCAAAAAGTCTTGGAAGATTTGAGTAAAACGTATTCAATAGCAAGCCTCCGTGTATTTGTTCTTGTTGATGGGCCACCCGCCTCGACAGGAAAGCATGCTCGCTATCCAGCTATGCCTGCGGTACTAACGCATTTCAGGGGAGCTCATATTGACATACTTCTCGATGACTACATTCGTGATGATGAAAAGGAAATTGTTCAACTTTGGAAGACTGAATTACTTGACAACGATTATAGCTTTATTGTTACTGAACGCAAATTGGAGAAAGAAGCATACCTCATCAGCATTGGATCTTCTAAAACTAATAAATAACGTGTGAAAATTCTCTGTGTTGTTGGTACCCGTCCTGAAGCAATCAAAATGGCTCCTGTCTATAACGTCCTTTCCGCCGACAAAACTTTTGATATCAAACTATGTATCACCGCTCAGCATCGCCAAATGCTCGATCAGGTACTTCACCTTTTTAATATCAAACCCGACTTTGATTTAAACCTTATGAAACCAGGACAGGATCTTAGTGATATCACCTGTAATGTCCTGTTAGGAATGCGTGAAGTTTACATGCAGTGGTTGCCTAATATCATACTCGTGCACGGTGATACTACCACAACGCTTGCGGCCAGTCTTTCGGCCTATTATGCCAAAATCAAGATTGGACATGTCGAAGCTGGCCTGCGCACTAATAATAAATACGCTCCATGGCCGGAAGAAATGAACCGCCGTATTACTGGATGTACAACGGATCTTCATTTTGCTCCCACGGCAAAAGCGCGTGACAACCTTCTCCACGAAGGGGTAGTTGCATCAACCATTCATGTGACAGGAAATACTGTTATTGATGCTCTCCTTGATGTAGTAGCCCGTTTGCGCCATGACCCCAACATAACTATCGGTCTCGAAAAACGTTTCGACTTCATCGATCCAAGTAAACGCCTGATCTTGGTCACCGGTCATCGTCGTGAAAACTTTGGTGAAGGCTTTGAAAATATCTGTCATGCCTTAGCGGAGATTGTTGATCGGGGTGATGTCCAAGTAATTTATCCAGTTCACCTAAACCCCAATGTACAAGAACCTGTTCAACGCATCCTTTCTGCGCGACCAAATGTCTTCCTCTTAGAGCCGCTTGATTATTTACAATTTGTATATATCATGAACAGAAGTACCCTCGTGATTACAGACTCCGGTGGAGTGCAAGAGGAAGCCCCCTCATTAGGAAAGCCCGTTCTCGTTATGCGCGACACAACCGAGCGACCAGAAGCGGTTGATGCCGGTACTGTAAAACTCGTTAGCACGAATAAGACACGAATTCTTACAGAAACGAATCGCTTGCTCGACGACCCAGCATGCTTTGAAGCCATGTCTCAAGCCCATAATCCTTATGGAGATGGATTTGCCGCAAGCCGCATTTGTGATATCCTTAAAAGGGAATTGAAGTGAACCTCACATCACAACAAATAAAATATGTTTAACACCATTTCCATGATAGGCCTAGGCTATATTGGTCTACCAACGGCCACCCTTTTAGCTGCCAGAGGAAAGAAGGTTATTGGTGTCGATATCTCTCAACTTGTAGTCGATACCATCAACAAGGGAGAGATTCATATTGTTGAGCCTGAATTGGATATGTTGGTTAAAGCTGCTGTGGCATCAGGTTACTTAAGAGCAACAACAAAACCGGAGCCAGCAGAAGCGTTTCTGATCGCAGTTCCTACCCCATTTTCCGATGACCATAAACCGGATTTGAGTTATATCAAAGCAGCCGCAATCTCAATTGCTCCAGTGTTGAAAAAAGGGGATTTAGTAATATTGGAGTCGACTGCACCAGTAGGTACAACAGAGAAACTTGCTGAGTGGTTAGCTCAAGAGCGTCCTATGCTTAGTTTTCCACAACATGATGCAGAGACTGCTGATATTCAGGTTGCATATTGCCCGGAACGTGTGTTGCCAGGCCGAGTAGTGCATGAATTAGTAGAAAATGACCGTGTCATTGGTGGTATGTCGCGCGCAGCTACGTTTATGGCGGCTTCGTTATATAAAATATTTGTACAGGGTGATCTTATTGCAGCCAATGCTCGTACTGCTGAAATGTGCAAACTTACAGAGAATAGTTATCGCGATGTCAATATTGCCTTTGCAAACGAGCTTTCAATCATTTGCGAGAAGTTGGACATTGACGTTTGGGAGCTCATCTCTCTCGCTAATAGGCATCCACGAGTAAACATCTTGCATCCCGGTGCCGGTGTGGGAGGACATTGTATTGCTGTTGATCCATGGTTTATCATTGATGCAGTGCCTGATGAAGCACGCATCACCCGTACAGCACGCGAAGTAAACGACTATAAGTCAGACTGGGTGTTTGACAAAATCAAAACGAAGATCACCGATGTACTTGATGCCCAGCCATTCAAGTCCATGGCCGATGTGAAGGTAGCCTGCCTGGGATTAGCGTTCAAGCCAGACATTGACGACTTGCGTGAAAGTCCGGCTGTAGAAATCACCGAAAAAGTCGCCCATCTCGGATGCCAGGTGCAAGCCGTAGAGCCAAATATTGAGGTACTGACAGGCAAGCTTGTTAAGCCAAACTTAAAACTTATGCCGCTCGAAGCCGCGTTGAATTGCGCAGATGTGGTCTGCGTGTTGGTGAAGCATCGGTCGTTTGTTGAAATGGTGTCTGAGATTAGTAAGCATCTAAGAGTTGTTGACTGCGTTGGCCTTATTGCCAAAAGTAACATGATAGAGGAGCGCAGTTAGCTATGTATCAGTCTATGGTACGCCGTGCAGCCGAGGAATACATGCGCGGCAATTTTTCTGCTGCTTTGATTCTTTACCGGCGGCTTGCTGATCAAATTGGGGAAAAGAATTTTAGAGCGAATATTCAGTTTTGCGAACATCGTATTAAGCTCTCTTCGGATAATTCGGAATCCAATACTGAGATGCGACCTGGTTCCGCTGAGCTTCAGGCAAACCGTGTGGAAGAAATCACCTCCTTCTTAGAGAACGACGGCAAGGAGAGTTTGCGACCAAGTATTCAATGTTTACCGTTCGAGATGCCTCGATCCAACATCAAGAGGCGACTGAGAGTCGCATCCGTTTTGGATTCGTTTTCGCAAGCATGCTTTGAACCTGAATGCGAACTTATATCTATTACTCCTGAAGCTTGGCAGCAGCAGTTGTTGGGGATGGAGGTCGATCTACTCCTCGTGGAGTCTGCATGGCACGGAAATGACGACAGCTGGTTGTATCGAGTGGCCAGTTACGAGAGAGCACCAGGAAATGAATTGTCGGATGTTATTCGATGGGCCAAGAAGAACGGCATTCCAACGGTCTTCTGGAACAAGGAAGACCCAGCGAATTTCGACCGTTTTATTGATAGAGCCGTTGAGTTCGATTTTATTTTTACAACTGATGAAAACTGCATAGAACGTTATCGTCTACTGTGTAGCACAAGCACATCCATTGCCGTCTTGCCTTTTGCAGCACAGCCTAGGATTCATAATTCTGTTCTCGATCAGCCCAGAAATAGCAGAACGTGCTTTGCCGGTACTTATTACGCCGATGATTTTGAGAGGCGACGCAAAGCTATGGACATGCTATTGCAGGCGGCATCCCGTTACGGGCTTGATATTTTTGATCGGATGTATGGCTTGCAAGGCACAGACAAAAAGCGCTTTCAGTTCCCACCTGACCTGCAAAAATTCGTGAGGGGGGCTCTTATCTATCAGGATATGCTAAAGGCATATCGTCATTATCGTGTTGCATTGAATGTAAATTCCGTATCGGATTCTCCAACGATGTTTTCTCGCCGGGTTTTCGAGCTACTTGCATGTGGGACGCCGGTAGTTTCAACAGAATCCTTAGGAATAAGGAAAATGTTCAAAGAATTGGTTCCAACGGTCGAGTCCGAATATGAGGCAAATTTGCGACTTGGGCGTCTGATGACGGATGACGAGTTTTGGATCCGTACCTCAGTGCTTGGGATGCGTGAAGTTTATCGTCACCATACGTATCGTCACAGAATTGGCCAGATTGCCAAAGCCATAGGGTTGAACCTTATCGGATCAGATCGGACATCTATGTTAGTCGTTGTATTCCCCAATGGGGATGAGGCGAGCTTTGCTGGCATGCTTGCCGAACAATGCGAGCAACCCGATGAAATTGTGGTTGTCTCAATGGCAGATTCGGCCAATTCTTCTATCAAGCATCAGTGTGCTATTGAAGCTCGCGGATTACGATCATTAATTCTTCCTGCACAAAATATCCCATCATATGTCCGAAACCGCCATGCTTCATCATTGGTTGCAATATGCGAGAGTCGCCATTATTATGGTCCAGCCTATTTGCTTGATGCGCGTATCTCCATGGAGGGATCTTCTCAACTTGACGCATCGACTATAGAAAGCATGGGTCAATCAGCCCGTTCTTTCAAACATGCTTCGCGGATCGGTCTATTGGGAAATAGGGCATATAAGGGTTCGATCATTGTGTCTGCTGGGAGTTCATTCCTGTCGGAAGCGCTGAACCACACCAATGCTTGCCATTTTGATGCGATAGGTTTTCAGATCAGTACGCGTGCCGGGTTCGATTTTATGCTTCATTACGCTCGCAGCGAAGTAGCAGACCCTCATACTGTTAATTTGAGGTAAAGATGAATAAGTCAAAGCTTAACATAGTTTTCATAGGTCATGACTTGAAATTTTTGTTTCCACTGATTGAGCACCTTCAATCAAAAGATATGTTCGAGTTGAGAATCATTCAGCATTCGTGCCACGAGATTATTGATGAAGCAGAAGCACAAAATGCTTTAACTTGGTCTAACGTAATATTTTGCGAATGGGCGCTTGGTAATGCCGTATGGTTTTCGCAACGGAAGCGCGAGGATCAAGTTTTGATCGTACGACTTCACTTACAGGAAGTTCAGGCGCGTGATCGAATGGATTATATATGGAAAATTCATTGGGACAAGGTTGACCGACTGATTCTCATTACGCATCACCTTTATGATTGGATGCGTAAGGAATTTCCCCTTCTTATAAATCGTTCAGCGTTGATTTACAACCCGATTCCCGCTATACGAAAACTAAATGTTACAAAACGTCAAGAAAGTCGGTTTGTTCTCGGATTAGTTGGCATAGTTCCAGCACGAAAACGGTTGGATCTCGCGATAGAAGTCCTGAAAACACTACGTAAATCCGATAAGCGTTATTTTCTCAAGATTAAAGGGGCTCTCCCAAAAGACTATGACTGGATGACCCATCGCAGTTCCGAAATAAAATGGTATCAGAGAGTATTTGATGAAATACAGGAACTTCGCGATCTTGGCGTTATCATCTTTGATCCTTACAGCAAAGACATGGCAACTTGGTACAAAGAAATCGGACATATACTTTCGGTAAGCGACTTCGAAGGGTCTCATCAATCAATCGCTGAAGGAATGGCGACAGGTTGCGTACCGGCTATCAGGGATTGGATCGGTGCTGAGCGGATTTATCCTTCCAAGTATGTTGCCGGAACGGTTGAACAACTTGCCAAAATGATTCTTAGGAACTCAATATCCCATATATTCGAACGAGAGTCTGAATATTGTCGGAACTTTTCACAACTTAGATTCGATGAAGGGAATATCTGCGACAAGATCGAAGCCGTAATGTGCCAGGAAGTCCGTAGTCGTAATTGTCCAACATTGCAAGTTGCGATTTCACGCTCGTTTCTTAGGAAGGCTCCAACTATGCTGCTGCTGGCTTACATTCCAATTGGTTCTCGATCCGGCTACAGAATCCGAGTGGAGCAACAAGTTCAGGCATTGGTTAAATATGGCTGCATCGTGCATATAGCTTGTTTAATACCAGAAAATAGTTCTATGAACGTAAATTTTTCCGGTGATAAGCGCTGCCATCTGAGCGAATTCACGCGACTTGGCTGCTGTGTGCATCTGATAGAGGTTGCCGATTTTTTTGGTATGCATGGTGACTTATCAAGCTTCAAGCTGCCAATTGAGCAATTGGTATATATTATTCGAGAAAATAACATCGATGTTCTGCATGCTGAAGCACTTTACTGTGCACGGATTGCAAAAGCCGTGAAACAATTAATACCCCATGTTGCGTTTTCTATCGATTGGCATGGAGTAGTTCCTGAAGAAGCGCGAATGGGAGGGGCCAGTCAGCAACGAATAGCATTTCTTGAATTTCTAGAGCAAGCTTTGTTGTCGGAGAGTGACTTAAATATATTTGTTTCTAGCGCAATGAGGGATCATTATAAGAGGAAGTACAGACTGATGAACTTGCGTCTAATTACCGTTCCATGTTGTGTGTCGGATGATCGATTTACTAGCCAAAAAAACATGGAATTAACGGATAATAGACTCATTTTCTTGTACACAGGAAGCCTAGCGCATTGGCAATGTGGTATGGAAATGATCAAATTGTTTTCATTACTTCATCAGTTCGATGATCGCTGTTACCTTATGTTGCTAATCCCTAAGCCGGACCAGGGTAAAGTCATTGAATGGGCGGTCAAATTTGGGCTTACGGATAAAGCTTATTATGTTGCGGAAGTAAATCACCAAGATGTTCCAAAGCATCTTTATCGTGGCCACTTGGGCTTATTACTGCGCCGCAATGACCCCGTTAATGAGGTGTCTTCACCTACGAAATTTGGGGAGTATTTGGCTGCAGGATTACCTGTTCTGATGACAGACTGTATTGGCGACTTTAGCCGTCTTGCCATAGCGAAGAATGTTGGTTTCATAGTGCCAGTTACATGCTTGGATAACGAAAAAATATTATCCGATCCTGATTTCCTACGCGACATTATTCAATATGCGGAACAAGTAAGAGCTGACAGACTGATCGTGTCGACAAGATGTCAAACAGTTGCCAAAGAGACATTGAGTTGGGAATCTGCAGTCAATGACTGGATTGGGGCGTATAAAGATGTTACGCAAATATTATGAAAGTGGCGTAGCTTTAAACAGGAAGTAATTTTAACGCTCATGCTTATTATCAAACATGAAAAAAATCGAAGATCAGTCCTTCGACGTTTTTGTTGCAATAGCTGACATGCAACATGTTGAAAAAGATTACCTTGTTCCGGCAGAAATTTATCGAGTTCTTCGTCCAGGATAATGATGTATAATTCAGGCGAACAACCACTTTAAACCAACGACAGTTCATACCGAGATTCACGAGCATTACACGCTAGATGAATTTGAAAAATATCTATTGGGGATCAATAACTGGGGACTGCAATATATATTATCGCTCAATATATATCTATCGATATTATATTAACAAGGCTGGCTTTAGAAACTTACTGATTAGTATGGAGGGTAGGCAAGTAGCCGGATCTATAAAAAGAATACGCTCAAATTATGAAGAGATTGAAAGCCGTTTCACGGATCTGATCTACAAAAAAATTGTAAATGAAAACATAAAGACAAGATTTCGGCTGTTACGACAAAAATTTTAAAGAGATGTGGAGCATCTAAGCGAAGAATTAGTAATTATTAAATATGAACAATTTTCTGTATTGGCTATCTTGGCAAATATCCACTTACAGCCAAATGATATTTGCAGATAGCGCCGTAGGGAAATGATTTTACGGATCGAATTTCCTATAAATTTATAAATTTAAGGAAAGAAATGGACAAGGCAAATATTCAGTGGTCTCATTTTAAGTATCATTTGGGGCAAATGGGAATCAAATTTGATAAATCACCAATAAAATTGCTTGAAATTGGATGTGGTAGTGGGGAGTGTTGCTTATCAGCCTTAATAGATGGCGTTGAATGCTATGGGTTAGAGGTAGATGTACATAACTATAACTTAGCTATCGAAACTTTTGCAAAAAGTAATTACAGCCATCTTAATCGTTATTTGTGTCTGTATGATGGTGATCATATACCATTTCCCAAGAATCACTTTGATGCCATGTATTCATGGTATGTTTTCGAACATATCTCTGAAATAGGTATTGTCTTTAGAGAACTTACTCGCGTTATTAAACCTGGTGGTGTTTTGTACATAAAATGGCAGGACCCTAATATATGTTATGAAGGACATGCTGCAATACCTTGGTTACCATTTATGCCGAAGTATGTGAGAAAGGTTTGGTGTGACGAGTTCGAAATACCTTCGAAAATTATCGATTATATTGATAATTATTGTTATAATAATAATGGCGGTTCAATCGAATCCATACTAATCTCCTTGGGTTGGGAAATAGTGGATAGGGATTATCCTTTATCTCCTACAATCGGACACCATTGGGATTTTGAAATAGAGGAGGAAATTAGGGCGTTTGCAAATACAATCAAATCACAAATATCTCTTGGAAACTGGCCAAATTATCCAAATCATGTGTTTCCATTTATCAAAGCGGTAAAACTTTGCAGCTAATTCGAATTAGACTGCTTCCAAGGGGGAGTGTACAACCTGCAGGTTATCAGTCGTAAGAATAAAACTGAATTATTACATAAATCGTATGAATAATTAATTTTTTGAGATATCAATTTAATAAATATATGATTGAGTTATTTTGACACGACAAGTATTAATCCTGAGATTGAAAGCTCAGTTTCTTGAAATTTTAATAACTGGAATAGGGATAAGTAATGAGTGACGAAGTCAGCTCTTTTTTTGAATTTGAAGTCAAAATGAAGGCAAATCGAGAGGCCATTTTGCTGTCTTATCCATATCCAAAGCTTTTGGATAAACATTTGGACGGAGCGAGATTATTATCGACCCGTGAGCGTATGCTAACGGAAATGCCACAGTGCGGAATTGTTGCAGAGATTGGTGTTGCTGCAGGAGAATTTTCATCAGAGATTCTAAATATATGCAAACCGAAAAAACTCCATCTTGTAGATTGCTGGGATTCAGAGCGATATGGGGCGCTTTGGGATAGTGTAAGACAAAAATTTTCAAACGAGATTGCGTCTAATCTTGTGGAGATTAATTTAGGCCTATCAACTGATGTTCTTAAAACATTTCCAGATAATTACTTTGACTGGATTTATATTGATACTGTCCATGATTATAAGATTACTTCGCAAGAATTGGCAATATCGAGAAATAAGGTAAAAAAAGGCGGACTAATATCAGGACATGATTATTGTCAGGGAAATATGATATCAGGTTGGAGTTATGGAGTGGTACAGGCGGTACAAGAGTTTTGTGTAAATAACAATTGGAAAATTAAGTTCTTGACTTGCGAGAGCAACTGTTACTTAAGCTTTGCAATAGCAGAAATAGTTGATTAAGGTTAATAGATTGCGTGGATTTATCCATAATCAAATAAATAGATATGCCCAGATATCTGTAATAATCAATGGTCAGAGTGTTGAATAGAATAAGGTGATATATTTGATGCGCTTTGAAAAAATATAGATGCATATAAAGATGTCGATTAGAAAAAAGTTGATCTTGACGTGTGATACAGAGGCGCTTGAATTCCCAATCAAAGTCGATTCGTTCTATAGAAATATATTTGGTAAAGTTTTTTCCGGCGATTCGCAATGTGGCGGCATAGAAATAATGATGGAAATATGTGATAGATTCAGCGTAAAGATTAATTTTTTTTACGATGTATTCACAGAGTACAGTAGGCACGGTGCCAATCATGATGTTGCGGAATGCATTCTCGGTAACGGCCATCATATGAGCTTACATGCACATATCGAACATCTACCCGATTTGTGGTGGCATCAACGTGGATATAAGAAACCGACATGGGCGGCAAATTATTTTGATGACACTGCAGCGACTTATGTGTACGAAGATGCCGTAAAACTATTCAAAAAGGCTGCCGGCTTTCAGCCATTAGCCTTCCGTGCTGGTTCTTGGCGATATTGTCGCCAAACTCTTAATGCTGTATGGTCGGCTGGAATAAAGTATTCTTTCAATTATTACCCGCTTTCGGCAATAAGATCTTCGTTTCCTCATGGGCCGGATGCGGGTATCTTGAATGCATTCCAATGGTCGAATGGGCTCATTGAGGTTCCCACGACATGTGTCCGCGGTCCAACAGTGTTTTCCAATAATCAGAAGTATGTCGGGTTTGAAGCGCAAATATTTACCAAGGGAATTGACTACATTCAGTATCTAAAAATCTTGGAAAACAACCACCCAGAAATTGATACCATTGTTTTCGTATTACACAGTTGGTCATTTATGAATAGAATCGACGGTGTTTACGCGACTTACTCTGAAGAAAAGGCTAATGCATTTACTTCATTCATAGAAAGTACTGTTGATAAGTATGATTTCGTTGATCTGAACTTCAATTTGCCATTTTCGCATGATCCTGAGCACATGATGCATGTGCCGATTGAATTTGCAGGCGAAGGTGGAAGTCCTCTGCAAAGGCTATAGTTACTCGGTGGTTATATTCGTCCGGTTTTACGGGAATGGGTCAATTGAACTGCAAATTCTGCTGGTGTTAACCCACCGAATGCACTTATGGGCGGTATTACAAGCTCTATAAGTATATTCAAAGCTGATAATTACGAGATCAAACGATTATATATCATTGGCCAAAAGAAAAATAATTGAAGTTATACCGAATTTTATACTCTTGTATTACCTTACTATGTTGGCTAGCATTTGGCCTTTGCTTTATCAAAAAAGCAAATGAATAGCATACGGCAATTGAGAGTAGCTGCGATAATGGACGAGTTTACAGAGTCTTGTTTTTTGCCTGAATGTGAATTGTTGCCACTGACACCAGATGGATGGAAAAACCAGATTGCACTAAATCCTCCTCACTTGTTGTTGGTGGAGTCAGCCTGGTGGGGTTTTGCTAAACTTTGGCATCGCAAGATCAGTGAAGCTGCTCCAGAGTTGCGAGGGCTGGTGGCATGGTGCAAAGTGAACAACATTCCTACGGTGTTTTGGAACAAAGAAGACCCTGTTCATTTTGAGCGCTTTCTAATTACGGCAAGTTTGTTTGACAGAGTATTCACTACTGATATTTCATGTATACCATGTTACAAAAAAGCATTAGGGCATGATAGGGTGCATCTTTTGCCATTTGCGTGCCAACCAGAGGTACACAACCCGGTAGAGATTAAAGAACGAAATACAGGGGCTTGCTTTGCAGGTTCTTACTACCTGCGCTTTCCTCATCGCTCGATTGATTTACGCAATCTCCTCTATGCTGTCAGTGGGTTGATGACCGTTGATATTTTTGATCGTAACTTTCAAAGCGATGATGCCAATTATCGCTTTCCAACTGAGTACCGTCATTTAATCAAAGGTATGCTGAGTGTCGACGAAATGCACCTTGCCTATAAGGGTTACCGATTTGGACTCAATATTAATACAGTAAAACATTCCCAGACCATGTTTGCGCGCCGGGTGTTTGAACTGTTGGGCTCAGGTACTATGGTATTGAGCAATGATTCTGTCGGGGTTCGCGGCTTTTTTGGCGATCTTGTGTTGTGTAGCGATGATGGCGCAGATATGAAACAACTTCTTGCCCCATTCGTGAATGACGATATACAAAGAGCAAGGCAGGCGTTGGCTGGAGTGCGAGCCGTGATGTTGCAGCACACTTATGCCCATCGGCTCGATGCAGTGGCTCAACGTCTTTGGGGGCATGGATTGTTAGCACCTTTGCCTATAGTGTTGTTAATGGCCTTCGCTGAAACCTTTGTGCAAATAGAGGCCCTCCAAGAGTGTGCGCTTCAACAACGCTATACAAACTGGTGCTTTGTGCTGGTAGTGCCAGCTACCATTTTTAGTCAGGCTGCCGAACATATCAAAGATCAGCGTTTGCGAATAGTGCCTTGGATCGCCTTAGAAGGACTAACCTTGTATAACGTTGCACAAAACCTTGCATGGCCAGATCAGACTGAAGTGCACTCCTATTGGACATCCGGATGGTTACCCCAAGACTACTATGGGCCAAATTATTTGTTGGACATGATACTTGCCACGCGATATACACCAGCCCAAGTGTTAGGCAAGGGGGGGTATTTTGTCTGGACCGCTCAGAATACCCAGCTTGTTGATATCGACAAAGCTTACCGGCCAGGGTTAGCCTTGGCAGCTCGTAACGCATTAGCAAAAAATGAGGTGATAGCTAACGAGCTTGCGCAAGAGTGGCTGCAAGGTTTATCTGATCGACTTTATGAAAATAATAATTCCGTTGCTCTTGATGTTTTCAATTACTGTCGTGATGGCATTGGAAACCCCGACGCAGCACGCATAGTGAATGATAGGCAGATACCTTTGGGGTTGGATCTTCAGTTATTAATGGACGAAGCTGATGCGCTACCACCATTACACACAAAGAATAGTATAGTACCTTTTTTCAACGAACAGCAATTATCTAAGGTATTCGGTGTATGGCTAGGTCAAGCGACTTTTGCATCGTTAGATGATTACGGCTGGCATATTGTTTCAGAACTTCCCGATGACCAGTTTGAAGAGGTGTGGTCCTTAGGCATTATTGCACCGGGACAGCTCAGAGCTTTTGGGATTTGGAGATTTCATGTGGTGACAAGTGGCGGGCAGCAACTTCAATTTTTAGTGCAGTGCTTGGATTTCCATGATGAAATTCTCCTCAATAAAGCCTTCGATTGCAATCAAAATCATCAAATTACGTTACCTTTTGGGACTAGAAACATTCGATTAGGGTGGAAAATGATTTCTAGTGGTTCTGTAAGAGTGAAAAAATTATCGCTAGGATGGAAATAAATGAGTAATAAAGGCGGTGTAATTGATAAATGCGGGACATTAGAGAAACAAAATAAGTTTCAGAATAAATGATATCATTCAAATTTGTAAAGCCAAACAAGAAGCTATTTGCCTCAAAAAATCAGGGTGTTGACGTCCAACAGCGTATTGCGCAACTCTCCGATACCGAATTACTTAAGGCGGCTGATGCATATTTTGCTCGTTTTACAACTGACTCGATTCAGTATAAAAAACCGTTTTCAGATCCAGCCCAGTCACCGAAACTTGCAATGCATCTGGGAATCATGTTGCAGGCTGCTGACTTGTTTCGGGGGGCCAGGGTACTTGATTTTGGATGTTCAACCGGATGGTTGACGCTTGGATTGGCTCAAATGGGCTGCGATGCGATTGGCATTGATGTAACGCCATCAGCGATCAGGCTCGCAGAGCGACTGAAAGCAACGCGTAGGGTGAAGAGCGATGGCTCTATGGACTTTCATTGTTACGATGGCTACCGTCTGCCGTTAAGCGATGAGAGTATTGACCGCATAGTCTGTTTTGAAGCGTTTCACCATTTGCGCGATCAAGCGGCAATATTAAAGGAGTTTGCAAGAGTACTTAAGCAGGGTGGGCGTGTCGCTTTTTTGGAACCTGGTCCGGAGCATTCCCAGACCATTGAGTCACAGACTGAGATGAGTCAGTATAAAGTAATTGAAAATAATGTAAGCCTGCCCCGGATAGCTGAAATTGCAGCTCAAGTTGGTTTGAGGCCTCCCGAAGTTCTGGTTCAGTTTCAACAGCCACAGCAACTTTCGTTTGCAGAGTTTGAGCAATGGAGTACTAAAGGGATAAGTGTAAAACGTGCACATGCCTTATTGAAGACGTTGGTTAATCAGGTGACCGATACTCAGTGCTTTTATCTTCAAAAGGGAGAAGCGCAAATGGACAGTCGTCAACTGAAAACTCTTGGTGGTGAATTGCAGTTGCTCTCTTTGGTAAAAGAATCTGTAGGGGGTTCACCGGGGTTGCGCTTCGCTCTGACGTTACGGAATACCGGTACAGGGAAGTGGTTGACCGAACTTGTACAGGCGGGACAAGTCAGATTAGGCGTTCAGCTTCTGAATTCGGATGAAGCGGTTGTTAACCTCAATTATGCACGTTTCGACTTGAATGCGACACCGGTCGAAATCAGTCAGGAGTGTGTCATCAATGGAGTTTTGCGACTGCCGGCAAAAGATGGATACATTCTGCGATTCGATTTGGTTGCTGAACATGTAGCCTGGTTTGCTCAGCATGGAAGGTCTAACCCTTTAACGTTTACCTCTCAGGAATTAAAGGAACAACGGCTTCTTTGAAATAATATTAACCGGGTAATGATGCTGAGATAGTGCAGATCAAAAAAGAAAAAAAAGAAATTGTTTGGCAAAACAGCCAGGTGACGGGAGTTGATCGTCAGGCTCTCCTTGGTTATCAGTCTCTTGTACTTTGGTTTACCGGATTCTCAGGTGCCGGCAAGTCAACCTTGGCGTTTGCGCTGGAGCGGAGGCTCGTTACCCATGGTATAAACTGCTCCGTATTGGATGGAGACAATGTCCGTCATGGTCTGAACCGTGACCTTGGTTTTTCGCCCCTTGACAGATCCGAAAATATTCGTCGGGTAGCTGAGGTGGCTCGACTGATGATCGATGCAGGACTGATTGTGATAACCTCGTTTATTTCGCCGTATCGAGAGGATCGGGCGATGGCTCGATCAATTATTGGAGCTGAGAAGTTTTTTGAAGTCTATCTGAGTACCGCTCTTGATATTTGCGAACAAAGGGATACCAAAGGGCTTTATCGAAAAGCACGCTCAGGTGAGCTGCCTTGTTTTACAGGGATCTCCTCTCCTTATGAAGCACCTGAAGATGCGGAGTTGAGCATTGATACCTCGATGCGGAGTGTAGATGCCTGTGTGGAATATCTGTTACAGACGGTTATAAATCACTGTAGTCTGAAGTAATGTTCTGATAAACTGGTAGCATTTTTAGATTATCGGCTATATTCGCAATAGTCGAGCGTTATTATTAATTTACTCATTGCCAATATGCGCGTACTGACCCGCATCGGTGTGTTTTGGCGTTATCGAAACACAAGTATGTTTCATGAGTAACGTGGCCGGGCGACAATGATGAAGGACAGGACGGTTCTGGTTATCTTGTTAATTATAAAGGAGATCATTATGAAAAGATTTTTAATTTTTGGCATGATTTGTTTGTTTGCGGGTTGCATGGATACGCAGAGTTCTCAGAAAGGTAATAATGGGCGACATGACAGGGGCTCTTCAAGTCATGGTGGCAGCCATGGCGGTAGTCAGGGAGACAGTCAGGGGCGTGATAATAACAGGCGCTGAATAAAAAAAAACGGGATATGTCTATTGAGCCTCGGTTATGCCGGGGCTTTTGTATTTGTACTGGTATTCCCGTTACCTCGGTATACAGTAACAATCCTGAATGCCGTTTTTCGACAGCAGCACTTGCCATAATTGGTTCGTTCTCGTTCTGAACCCACCCGTGCAGCTCAGCAGGTAGTATCGCCACATACGTTGAAACTCTTTGCTGTATCGAGGCTGCAGCGTCTGCCACTTGTTCTCGATGTTCTCATACCACGCCAGCAGCGTCCTGGCGTAATCGTCATGGGTAAAGACATGCCAGTCTTCGAGTGTAAACAGTCCTTCATAGTTTGTGCTGATCTGGCTGGCCGAAGGAACGTTGGAGTTCGGAAAGATATATTTGTCGGCCCATGGTTCAACACTGGTGCTTGATCTGTTTCCTCCAATAGTATGCAGCAGGGTCAAACCGTCATCTTTCAGACAGTGGTGAACAACTTTGAAATAGTTCCGATAATTTTTGTACCCAACGTGCTCGAACATCCCGATGGAATAAATTCTGTCAAAGCGTTCCTGGAGTTTTCGGTAGTCGATAACTTCGATGGTAACTGGCAGGCCCGCGCAATACTCCCGTGCAATGGCTGCCTGTTCGACTGAGACCGTAATACCATGAACCGACACTCCATAGTGTTCAGCTGCAAAATGAGCCGCCCCGCCCCATCCGCACCCAATATCAAGAACCCTCATTCCCGGTTTAAGGTGAAGCTTCTGAAAAATCAGGTGAAGCTTTTTCTCTTGTGCCTCATCAAGGCTGTTTGCCTCTTTCCAGTAGGCGCAGCTGTAAAGCATCCGCTTGTCAAGCATTGCTTTAAAGAGATCGTTGCCGATATTATAGTGCTTTTCTGCTACCTGGAAAGCACGGGCAGGACGCTGCATATTGTAGAGTTTGCTGAGCACCTTCCCGATGAGCATTACTGTGGGGGTAATTTTATCCTCAGCCCTGGAACCGATAAGACGGTAAAAAAACTCATCCAGTCTGTCGCAGTCCCACCAGCCCTCCATATATGCTTCACCCAGACCAAGATTCCCATGGGTCAGAGCGCGACGGTAGAGCTCCGGCCTATGCACATGAATGTCCCAGGCTCGACTACCTCCTATTTTGATATCGGCATCATCAAGGATGCTCTCAAGTTGTTTTTTATATAAGCCATTCAACATGATGCGAAGAGTGGAATTCCGTTACGCGACTCTCTGTCAATTAAATGCCGACCCTCACTCCAACCAGAAATGAGTTGTATGATGGAGTATATTTGATCAGGTTTCCTTCATTGATTTCTCCCATGGCAAAATGGCGGTATCGTGCATCAAACGAGATGGTTGGAACGATTGGAATGGCTACTCCAAATCCTAATTGATGAGCTACCTTTGTGACTCCTCCGCTGAGGATGAACGTGTTTCCCCCTACGCTGACATCACTGAGAGATTCCCAGCCAAATCCTATACCTGCAGTGAGATAAGGTTGTATGCTCTTGGTATGGAAATCATAATAGCCGTTTGCCAGCAACGAAAGTATTTTAGAGCTGCCATTGATCAGCGCTACATCCATAGGTTTTCTTTGATAACCTAATTCGCCTTCAATCCTGAAGTTCTCAAATTTTGAACCTATGGCGCCCAGCAGGGTTGTCCCTGACCTATAGGGTATTTTTGCCAGCAAATTACTATGTTGATCATTGATGTTAAGATCATCAGATGCCGACCACCCAATATTGCTGCTGATGTATGAATTGAATGCATATACAGGTGTTGCCAATATGGTTAAAGTGAGAAGAGCACCAAAAAAACAGGAAAAATATGGTTTCATTTTATAATTTGTTTATTAGTGTTGGAAAACGCCCCCCAACAAAACCAAGGCTGCCCTGAGAGGATAGCTCTTTTCAGCCCGCAGGTAAAGTTTGCCTTTCATCTCCTTAGCAATACATAGAGTTGTTATTTAATTTAGTCAAAAAAAAGAAAAGAAAAGAAAAGTTAAAAACGTAGTTACGACGTGTTGTGGATAAATAATTGTAAATTGAGGTGTATCATATTCCAGATCAGCTTGTTATGAAGTGCTGCTTTCGCTTTGCAAGTATAATGTGCAGTTCTTACCTTTGCTTGCAGAAAACACTTAAGTCTTTGTTTGTGGAGGGCTTTTACGGCATTACAAGTAAATAATAATCTTCTGTTGTATGATTGATATTGAAAATTTGAAGTGGTATGCTGTTTATGTAAGGTCTCGGCATGAAAAAAAAGTACATCAGATGTTGCTTGAACGAGAGCTTACAAGTTTTCTTCCCTTGCTTGAAACCTGGAAACAATGGAGTGACAGAAAGAAAAAGGTAAGCGACCCGTTGTTTAGAGGATATGTGTTTGTCAATATTGATATGCGAAAGGATCATATCAATGTGCTTGATACAGAAGGTGTTGTAAAGTTTATCGGGATTGGTCGAAAACCTTCGGTTATTGGTGAAAGGGATATTGAGTGGCTTAAAAAGCTGGTCAGGGAACCAGATGCTGTCAATGGAGTTGTTGCATCGATTCCTGCAGGTCAGAGGGTCAGGGTGCTTGCCGGGCCGTTCAAGGATCTGGAAGGTGTTGTGGTCAAGCAGGGCAGGGAGATGAGGCTTGTTGTTTTTTTTGAAAGTATTATGCAGGGCGTCGAAGTGAGCATTTATCCGGATTTGCTTCTGCCGATCACTGGTGTTGTATCCCAGACGCTACGAGATGATTCAACCAGGAAGAGTGATATTGTGGCTGTGGAAAAACATTTTCTTCGTTTGTGAATTGGCGTTTTTCAGGAAGAGCCCGAAGGGATTAAACTACAAGGAAGGTTGTGTTGGAACCTAACAAGCAAGCGTCGGTACGTGATATTTTCAGTCTTCCGGTCATAGTGGCGGCTCTTGGCTACTTTGTCGATATTTATGATCTGGTACTCTTCAGCATCGTCAGGGTGCCGAGTTTGAAGTCGTTTGGGCTCACGGGGAAGGAGCTCATTGATTACGGGGTTTATCTGCTCAATATGCAGATGATCGGTATGCTGGTTGGAGGCATTCTCTGGGGTTGGCTGGGCGACAAAAAAGGTCGCTTGAAAATTATGTTTGCCTCTATTCTGCTCTATTCCCTTGCCAATATTGCCAATGGCTTTGTCTCCTCCCTCCCTGCCTATGCAGCGTTGCGCTTTATTGCCGGTGTTGGTCTTGCCGGCGAACTTGGTGCGGGCATTACGCTGGTGTCAGAGGTGCTGCACACCAAAATACGCGGTTATGGCACCATGCTTGTTGCTTCTATAGGTGTTTCGGGCGCTATTCTTGCCAATGTTGTGGCTAATACCTATGAGTGGCATAACGCTTTTTTTATTGGAGGAGGTCTCGGGCTTTTACTTCTGCTCGCCCGCGTCAAGGTAGCCGAGTCGGGGATGTTCAAGGCAATGGATAAAAAAGCTGGTATCAGCCGGGGGAATATGCTTGCCTTGTTTACCGACCGTAACCGGTTTTTCCGCTACATCAACTCCATAATGATCGGGGTACCGATATGGTTTGTTGTAGGGGTGCTTATTACCTTTTCACCTGAATTTGCCGTTGAACTTGGCATTACAGGACCTGTTTCGGCGGGAAATGCGGTTATGTATTGTTATCTCGGCCTTGTTTTTGGCGATCTGTCCAGTGGCCTGTTAAGCCAGCTTTTGCAGAGCAGGAAAAAGGTCATTCTTTTGTTCATGCTGCTGACGGTCGGAGCGGTTGCACTTTATTTTCTGCAGGGGAACAAAAGCCCGCAATTCTTCTACGTTGTCTGTGCTCTTCTCGGTTTTGCCGGCGGTTACTGGGCTATTTTTGTGACCGTTGCAGCCGAACAGTTCGGTACCAATCTGCGTGCAACTGTTGCGACGACCGTACCCAATCTTGTTCGGGGGATGGTCGTGCCGATTACCATGTTGTTTCAGTTCAGCAGGGGAATCTTCGGGCTGGAAACAGGGGCATTGCTGGTTGGAGGTATCTGCATGGTGGCGGCCTTTTTTTCCCTTGGAGCCCTTGAAGAGACCTTCCATAAAGATCTCGATTATTACGAAGAATTTATCTGATTGGGCTGTGTAAGATTACGCACTCCCCTAAGATTGCGGCATTTCCATTTTCAGGAAGGTGCCTGTGTACGTATGTTTCATTTCCGCAATCTGTTCAGGAGTGCCTTCCGCAATTATTTTCCCCCCTTCATAGCCTCCTTCCGGACCGATATCAATAATCCAGTCACTGTTTTTTATAATGTCGAGGTTGTGTTCAATAATAATAACACTGTTGCCTTTATCGACAAGTTTCCGCAGAACTTCAAGCAGGTGCTGGATATCCTGGAAGTGCAGACCGGTGGTTGGTTCGTCCAGAATGTAGAGGGTTTTACCGGTCTGTATTTTGGCGAGTTCCGACGACAGCTTGATGCGTTGCGCTTCGCCGCCTGAAAGCATGGGGGAGGGTTGGCCGAGCTTGAGGTAGCCGAGCCCGACGCTCTGCATGGTCGAAAGGATACGGAGGATGCGGGGAAAGTCAACAAAGAATTCAGCAGCTTCCGTGATGGTCATTTCAAGCACATCGGCAATAGACTTCCCGCGATATTTAACCAGAAGGGTTTCACGGTTGTAGCGTTCCCCCTTGCAGTTTTCGCATTGGACATAAACATCAGGCAGAAAGTTCATTTCAATTTTTCGTGTTCCAGCTCCCTGGCACACCTCGCACCTGCCCCCTTTGACGTTAAAGCTGAAGCGTCCGGCTTTGTATCCCCTGATCTGCGCTTCAGGCAAGCGAGTAAAGAAATCTCGGATAAAGGTGAATGCGCCAGTATACGTTGCCGGATTTGATCGAGGCGTGCGGCCGATGGGCGACTGGTCGACGTTGACAACCTTGTCGATATTACTAATTCCTTCGATGCTGTCGTAGGGATAGGTAAGAAGTTTTGATCGGTAGAAATGACGCGCAAGAATCGGGAAAAGCGTTTCATTGATGATGGTTGATTTACCTGATCCGCTGACTCCGGTAATGCTGACAAGTGAACGCAGCGGAATGGTAATGTCGATGTTTTGAAGGTTGTTGCCCCTGCATCCTTTTAATCGAATGAATTGCTGTTCATCAGCTGCATTTTTTTCTTCACCTTTAAAAGAAACCTGCAGTGTTCCATTAAGGTATTTCGCTGTCAGAGAGTTGGGATCAAGCGAGGTGGCAGCTCCCTGGGCGACAATTTCTCCGCCGTACTCTCCGGCACCTGGTCCCAGATCGATAATTTCATCAGCTTCAAGCATGGTGTCCTTGTCGTGTTCGACAACAAGTACCGTGTTGCCGAGGTCTCTGAGTCGTTTGAGCGACGTTATAAGCTTGTGGTTGTCGCGCTGGTGGAGTCCAATGCTCGGTTCATCGAGCACATAGAGAACACCGCTGAGTTGCGAGCCGAGTTGCGAGGCAAGTCTTATCCGTTGCGCTTCACCGCCCGAGAGTGTCTGTGAACTTCTGTCAAGTGAGAGGTAACTGAGCCCGACATTCAGAAGAAATTCAATCCGCTTGATGATTTCATGCAGGACGGGTGTTGCCACAAGCCGCTCTTTTGCCGTCAGGTTATCGGGCAGAGCTGAAAAAAAAGCAAGGGCTTCCGGTAGAGGCAGCGATTCAGATTCCGCTATGTTGAGGTCATTTAATTTGACCAGCAGGCTCTCCTTGCGCAGCCGAGCACCTTTGCAAGCAGGACAGGGTTGATGGATCATGTAGCTTTCAGCCCATTCCCGTACTTTTGGAGTGCTGGCATTTTTCTGGATCTCATCAACATAGGAGAGTGCGCCCGCAAAAGGCTGCGGGTAGAGGGTATCGTGACCGGAATAGCTGTAGCTGACGTCAAAAGTTCGGCTGCCGGATCCGTGAAGCAGAATCTCCAGCGCCGGTGGTGGAATCTCTGCAATTGGAGTGTCAAGGGTGAAGTCAAACTCTCTTGCGATAGATTTTATCACTTGCCAGAGGTTGCGTTTTCCGGATTTACCAAACGGATCAAGGCCTCCTTCATTGAGGGAGAGTGATGCATCGGGGATCATCAGCTCACCTGAAAGCTGCATCAGCTCTCCTAGGCCGTTACATTCAGGACAGGCACCATAGGGCGAGTTGAAGCTAAAATGGTTTGGCGCGAGCGTATCGACTGGCACTGAGCCGTCCGAATAGGCATAGCGTGTACTGAAGGTCAGCTCTTTCAGTTCGCTCTCTACCGGATCGCAGATGACTGAAGATTTGTGCTCTGACATGCTGATGGCAAGTTTGAGAGCCTGTTTCAGGCGTTCCTCACACTCCGGGCCGATAACAATACCGTCAACGACAAGTTCGATAGAGTGGCTTTTATAGCGCTCTATCTGCATGTTTTTTTCCATCTCGCTATATTTCCCGTCAATGCGGATGCGGAGAAAACCTTTAAGGAGCAGTCGTTCGAACAGTTCGCGGTAGTGGCCTTTTCGTCCGCTTACAAGAGGAGATAGAATCTGGATTTTCGTGCCCGCTGGCAGAGCGAGAATAGCTTCAGCGATGCTTTCCTCGCTTTGCTGTTGCAGTCTATGTCCAGTGACGGGGTCATAGCGTCTTCCTGCCTTGGCATAGAGCAGCCTGATAAAGTCGTGAATTTCAGTTATAGTCCCGACTGTTGAGCGTGGCGATCGGTTTGTGCTTTTCTGATCAATGGAGATGACTGGTGAAAGCCCTTCGATATAATCAACATCAGGTCGTTCAATGCTGCCGATATATTGCCGGGCATAAGGTGAGAGCGTTTCCATAAAACGGCGTTGTCCCTCTGCATAAATAGTGTCAAAGGCAAGGCTCGATTTTCCTGAGCCCGAAAGACCGGTAATAACGACAAATTTATTGCGGGGAATATCAAGGGAAATATTTTTGAGGTTGTGGACTCTTGCTCCCCTGATATTGATATGACTGAATTCCATGTTTTTTATTGTTCTCTCTTTCTTTTTGGCTGCGGAACAGCAATCTGTTGATGATTCTGATGAGATCAACCGTCAGATGAAGGCTATGGTTTCTTTTTTTTAAGAAACTTTGTAAAAAATATTTCTGCTTTATATTTGAGCCATCTGTCCGATGACACTCTGGTTTAGTCGTCGGATGGATACTGTTTTTGATTGATAATAACGCAAAACAATAAGCAACATTCAATATGGAAATTATTTACCAGAAGCAAGCCGAAAAAGGTAAACAGTGTCAGGATTGCCAGAGCTTTTCTCCAAAAGCTGATAATCCAGCCGCAGGTACTTGTTTTGGCAAAGATGTGGTAGCCGAAGGTGGCTGCATGTTTTTCAAGAAAAAGGAAGCCTGAACATTAGTTCTGAGTAGAATGGAAAAGAAGAAAGGCGGCTTTGGCCGCCTTTCTCGTTTGATGGAAGGTTTTGCAGGGTAACATCAGTTTTTCAGTGCCGCTCTTGCAGCTGCAAGACGTGCAATCGGTACCCTGTAGGGGCTGCATGAAACATAGTTGAGCCCTATCTGATGGCAGAATTCGACAGTAGAAGGATCACCGCCGTGTTCGCCGCAGATGCCAAGCTTCAGATCCGGTTTGACTCCCCGACCCTCTTTTGCAGAAATGCTTATCAGACGGCCAACACCATTTTTGTCAATCGATTCAAACGGGTTGCGGGCAAAGATATCCTGCTGCTGGTATATCGGCAGGAACTGACCAGAGTCATCGCGGCTCATGCCGAGTGCCATCTGGGTAAGATCGTTGGTGCCGTAGCTGAAGAAGTCCGCCGCGGTGGCAATCTGGTCAGAGGTGATGGCGGCACGCGGCACCTCAATCATCGTGCCTACCAGATATTTGACTCCGGTTCCTTGTTCGGCAATAACGCTACGCGCAGTTTTGTGAATGATTTCACTGGTGATTTCAAGCTCTTTGACCGTGCTGATGAGTGGAACCATTATTTCAGGAATAACTTCAAGTCCCTCCTTTTTAAGCCTGCAGGCGGCTTCAATAATTGCCCGAACCTGCATAACGGTTATTTCAGGATGAAGGATACCAAGTCGACAACCGCGTAGACCAAGCATGGGATTGAATTCGTGATGATCACTGATAAGTCGTGTGACCACTTCCAAAGATTTACCCATTTTGCTTGCCAGCACTTTGATCTCCCCGTCGGTGTGCGGCAAAAATTCATGGAGAGGCGGATCAAGCAGCCGGATGGTGACTGGTCGGGAACCCATGGTTTTAAAAAGTCCGTAAAAGTCTTCACGCTGATAGGGGAGAAGTTTTTCAAGCGCTTTTTTGCGACCTTCAATATCGTCGGCCAAAATCATTTCCCGCATGGCATCAATTCTCTCTCCACCAAAGAACATATGCTCGGTACGGCAGAGGCCGATACCTTCGGCTCCAAACGTAATGGCAACTTCAGCCTGATCAGGCTGATCGGCATTGGTGCGGATATTGAGCTTGCGGTATTTATCGGCCCACTCCATAAGCTGTTTGTAAATAGGCCAAGTCGGTGCATCTTCTTGTTTGAGGGTCTTATCGACTAAGACTTCAATGATTTCAGAGTTTTTGGTGGCCACTTCACCGGCAATGACTTCACCGGTACTGCCGTCGATCGAGATGTAATCACCTTCGTGGAGTACCGTGCTGTTGCCGTGAACCCGCAGTTCTCCTGTTTGATAGTCAATATTGATCGCACCGCATCCTACAACGCACACTTTGCCCATTTGGCGGGCAACCAGAGCCGCGTGGGAGGTCATGCCGCCGCGTTCGGTGAGTATGCCTTCAGAGGCGGCCATACCTTTGATATCTTCAGGGGAAGTTTCAATGCGGACAAGAATAACGGCTTCACCGCGTTTGCCTGCTTCATAAGCATCAACTGAATTAAAGTAGATTTTTCCAGTTGCAGCGCCAGGGCCGGCATTCAGGCCTGTTGCAATGAGTCTTCCAGCGGCAATGGCTGCCTGTTTTTCCTTGATGTCAAAAACAGGTCTGAGCAGCTGGTTGAGCTGTTCAGGTTCTATGCGTAAAAGCGCCTCTTTTTCATCAATGAGCTTTTCATTGTACATGTCATAGGCAATTTTCACCGCTGCCATTCCGGTTCTTTTGCCGACTCTGCATTGCAGCATGAAGAGTTGGTTATTTTCTATGGTGAACTCGATGTCCATCATGTCGTGGTAGTGGTGTTCAAGAATCGAACGGATATCTTCGAGCTGATTATAGATTTCCGGGTTTTCAGCCTTGAGCTGTTCGATTTTAAGAGGAGTTCTGGTGCCCGCAACAACATCTTCACCCTGGGCGTTCATGAGAAACTCGCCGTAGAAAATATTGTCGCCGGTAGCGGCATCACGGGTAAAGGCTACACCTGTTCCGCAATCCTCGCCCATGTTGCCAAAGACCATGGCCTGAACATTGCATGCCGTACCCCAGTACCCGGGAATGTGATTAAGCTTGCGGTAGACAATGGCACGTTCGTTATTCCAGCTGTTGAAGACTGCGCCGATTGCCCCGATGAGCTGCTCGTTAGGATCTTCAGGAAAAACTTTTCCGGTTTTTTCAAGAATGGCGGCTTTATATTGAGCAACGATCTCCTGGAGGTCTTCAACCTCTAATTCGGTATCGAGCTTGATGCCAAGTGCGTGTTTTTTCTCTTCTAATATTTTTTCGAAGGGATCGATCTGTTTTTTATCGGTAGGTTTGAGATCAAGAACGACATCGCCGTACATCTGCACAAAACGCCGGTAACAGTCCCAGGCGAATCGAGGATTTCCTGATTTTCTGGCCAGACCGGCAACCGTTTGTTCATTCAAACCAAGATTGAGAATGGTATCCATCATGCCGGGCATCGAGGCTCTTGCCCCTGAACGGACTGAAACAAGCAAGGGGTTTTCCGGGTCTCCGAATTTTTTGCCTAAAATCTCTTCAACTTTCTGGAGCGCTTCAGGAATATCCTGTTCAAACAGATTTTTCGGGTAGTTTTTCTGATGATCGTAGTAGTGGGTACAGACTTCGGTTGAAATGGTGAATCCAGGAGGAACCGGCAGACCGATGTTTGCCATTTCGGCAAGGTTGGCCCCTTTGCCTCCAAGGAGGTTTTTCATGGACGCATCACCATCAGAAGAGCCCCCGGAGAAGCTGTAAATGTAATGTTTGCTGGTAGCCGTTTCGTTGGAAATCTCAGATTTTGGCATGATTTTAAGAAGTAATTATTTTACTTTACAAAAATAAAAAAAATGAGCAGGCAGCGAAAAAACAGGTGGAGTTTACTACTGTTAAATGAAGAGAAATTTAATAAAAAAACCTGCTCATAAAACTACATGAAAGGATATTTAATATCGATTTAATAATGGGAATCGACCCTGCAGTCATTCTTTTACAAGTTCTGCGCCTGGCTGTGCCTTATACGCTTACCTCAGTCGGTGCCTCCTTTTCAGAGCGGGGAGGTGTCGTAAATCTTGCCCTTGAGGGGATGATTCTTATCGGAGCTTTCGGCGCGGCTTATGGTCAGTATCAGACAGGATCGGCGACGTTAGGGGTTCTTCTGGCTCTTCTCTGTGGTCTCTGTGTGGCTTTGCTTTTTGCATTTATTACCGTTACTCTCAAGGCCGATCAGATTGTTGCTGGTATTGCCATCAATATCCTTGTCATGGGAGCAACCCGTTTCGGTCTCAGTCTCCTGTTTGGAAGTTCTATGAACTCTGAACGCATTGCAGGGATTGACGTTCCTTTTCTTTTTATGGATCCCCTGTTTTATGCAGCAGTTGTGTCAGTTGCCGGTGGTCATTTCCTGCTTTTTAACACTCCCTATGGGCTCAGGCTTCGGGCAACCGGTGAAAGTGCCGAAACAGCCGACAGTGCAGGAATCAAGGTAAATCGTATGCGCTATTCCGGTGTGCTGATTTCCGGAGCACTGGCCGCACTTGCTGGAGCTTTTCTTGTTTTTCAGCAGCATACCTTTACTGATAATATGTCGGCTGGTCGTGGTTACATTGCCCTTGCCGCAATGATTATCGGTAAATGGACTCCGGCGGGAGCCGCTCTTGCGAGCCTTATGTTTGCCGCCGCTGAATCCTTGGAAATCTGGCTCCAGACGGGGCTGATTCCTTCCCAGTTGGTCCAGTCACTTCCTTATGTGATAACGCTTTTTGTGCTTGCAGGTTTTGTTGGCAGGGCTACCGCTCCTCGAGATGTGGGTATTCCTTTTGAAAAAAATCGCAAATCAGAGTAGGAAACATACATCAATGTAGTATTTTCTTTTTTTTCTGTTGTGAACTCCCTTGTATTTCCATTGAACCTATTGCTATGATGACTTCTAAAGGAACACTGCTCTTGATTATTGATGTGCAGGGCAGGTTGGCTCAAAGCGTTTTTCAGCCGGCTGTTCTGGAAAACAATATCAGCAAGCTGATTAGATCATGCGCAATTCTTGAAGTCCCGGTTTTGGTGACTGAGCAGTATCCGAAAGGTTTGGGACATACCATAGATTCTCTGAAGGAACTTCTTCCTGATGTTGTTCCTGTTGAAAAACTTTCCTTCAGTTGTTGTGGCAACCCCGAATTTATGCGCAAACTCCGCTCATATAAACGGAATGATATTCTTGTCGCAGGGATGGAAACTCATGTTTGCGTATACCAGACAGCTGTGGATCTTGTAGAGTTTGGCTATAATGTTCATCTGGTGACCGATGCTGTTTCTTCCAGAACTGAAGAGAACAAGTTGCTCGGAATTCGCTGTATCGAAAAATCAGGAGCAACCCTGACCAGTACCGAAATGGCTGTTTTTGAAATATTGCATCTGGCCGAAGGAGATCGGTTCAAAGCGATTTCAAAAATCATAAAGGAATGAACTCCGCTGCTTATTTACCGACAGCGGCTCTCAGCATGGATTGAAGCGTCTCCTTTCCTTCGAAAATATCGGTCTCTATTTTTAGATAATAACAAGGTTTTGAAGTAATCATGCGGATCAGTTCCGGGTGTCCGAGCAGGCGGAAATAGTCTTTTTCGGTGGTAATCAGGCTCAGTCCTTTTTTTTCTGATTTCCGACGTATCGCCTTTATTTTTTTTGCACTATAGGGTTCATGGTCACGGAAAAAACGGTGCGCAGCCACCGTAACCCCCTTTTTATTGAGACTGTCAAGAAAGGTTTCGGGAGATGCGATACCGGCAAAGGCAAAAGCATTGAGGTTTTCAGGTAAAGGTGCTTCATCCGAAAAACCACTGGTGCCGGAAAAGCAGATCAACTCTCCATTTTTTACTCGGGCTTTAACGACAGGACGTCCGATTTTTTCCAACTCCCTCATGATGATACCCGCTTTTTCTGTATCGGTGATTTTGCTGAGTATAATCAGGTCGGCTCTTGAAAGATTTTTCAATGGTTCTCTCAGGCGCCCTTCAGGCAGCATTTTTGCTTTAAGAAAAGGTTCGACTGTATTAATCATGGCAATATTGAGGTTTCTGTCGATTGCCCTGTGCTGGAACGCATCGTCGAGTATGATAACCCCGGGCAATCGTTTGGCAAAGTGATTGGCGATAAAGGTTATGGCATCTTTTCGCTTCTCAGAGACGACGACAATAGCATCCGGATTGTTCCATGCGAGCATGGCGGTTTCATCCCCTGCCTCTCTGCTGCTCAGGATGATCTTCTGTCCGTCTGAGACAAGCTGCGTGCCTTTTGATTCCCGCAGATAACCCCTCGACACGATTGCAGGTTTGCAGCCGATCGAGAGATAGTATTTCGCCACCCAGTCAACGAGGGGGGTTTTTCCTGTGCCTCCTGCCGAGAGGTTTCCGATTGATACAACAGGTATTGGTGATTTCCAGGATTTGAAGCGCTTTCGATCAAAAAGGGTATTGCGAAGCTGCACGCCCGAGAGATAGAGGAGTGCGAAAGGCCTGAGAAAAAGAGAAAAGGGGTTATTCATGGCCAAGACGATTTGAAAGGGTTGTGGTATAGAGTCGAAGTTCTTCTTCACTTTCAAATTCAGGCAGATCAAGACGATACAGAGTTATGGCTGTTCTGCTGAATGGTTTCGGGATTTCAAAGTGGTCCCAGCTTTTAAGTTTCCACGCGTTTTTGTAGCTGATGTCAGCAAAAATAAGTGGATAACCGTTACTCGAGGCTATCCGCAAGGTGCCGTATTTGAACTGGTAAAGGGGTCCTCGAGGTCCGTCAGGGGTAAGAACGACAATGCTTGCACTCTGGAGGGCCTTCTGCATGTCATGTTTGACCTCATCTCCTCCCTTTGAACTGGATCCTCGAATAAGGTTGAAATCAAGTTGTTCAAGAGTGTCGGAAAGTATACTCCCATCTTCAGAAAGGCTTACGACAGCGACTCTTTTTTTTTCAGGAAAAAGTGTCCTGGCAAGAAGCCATCCGGCAACCATTTTCCCATGCCAGAAAGCGAAGATGGCTCCTTTGTCTGAAAGCTCTATGTTCCAGGTCTGAGGTGCCACGGATATCCTGAGGCTTGCATAGAGAAGCTTCAAGGCCATGGGAAGGATATGGCGTGAAATCAGGGGAGAAATGGCCATAGCGATAGATGATATTTACAAGTAGAGGTGGCCTGCGGTAAAGGAATATTTTTATTATTGTTTATTTTAGTCCTTTTGATTGTATAGAGATGCTTTCATTCACAACGATGGAAGTAAGTTAACAAACCATGCCCGAAAACCACAAGCCTACAGTAAGAGTCATGAATGTTTTGATTATAGGAAGCGGTGCCAGGGAGCATGCATTGGCCTGGGCTGCAGCAAAGAGCGAAAGAGTCGCGATGGTCTTTGTCGCGCCGGGTAATGGCGGAACTGCCCTGATGGGAGGAAAGGTTAGTAATGTCCAGCTGAAAGCCACCGCACTTGATGAGCTGCTTGCGTTTGCACATGATAATAATATTGATTTGACCATTGTTGGTTCTGAGCAGCCGCTTGAGTTGGGTATTGTGGATCTTTTCCGCAGTGCCGGCCTGCATGTTGTCGGTCCCACTCAAACTGCAGCCCGCCTCGAGTCGAGCAAGGTATTTTCCAAGGAGTTCATGCAGCGTCAAGGCATTCCTACAGCCTGTTATCATGTTTATAGGGATATGTCAACGGCAGTGAGATCTATCGAACTGCCGGAAACCTCATATCCTCTGGTTATAAAGGCAAGCGGTTTATGTGCAGGAAAAGGGGTTTTCATTGCTCTCGACCGGCAGGAGGCGTTGAAGGCAATCAGGGAGTTGTTCGAAGAGCGTATTTTTGGTGATGCAGCCGATGAAGTGGTCATAGAAGATTTTCTGCAGGGTCAGGAGGCGAGTGTGTTTGCCCTGACAGACGGTACCTGCTACCGCCTCTTTCTGCCGGCACAGGATCATAAACGCATCGGCAATGGCGATACCGGTAAAAATACCGGTGGCATGGGAGCCTATGCACCCGCGCCACTGGTGACTCCTGAGGTTCTGCAAAAGGTGGAGAAACAGATTATCCAGCCTACGCTTAAAGGAATGAGAGATGAAGGTTATCCTTATACCGGTTTTTTGTATGTCGGTTTGATGATTGACAACGGTGAGCCTTCCGTGGTGGAGTATAATGCACGTCTTGGCGATCCTGAAACCCAGGTTGTGCTTCCTCTTTTACAAAGTGATTTTATTGCAGCTCTTCAGGCAAGTGTTGATGGCACCCTTGGTGATGTACCTTTTGAGATGCACAGGAAATCAGCGGCAACAATTGTTATCGCTTCCGGCGGTTATCCTGATCATTATGAAACCGGCCGGAAAATTACCATTGCTGATGAAGTTGCTGCAATGGAGGATTGTCTGGTCTTTCATGCCGGCACCTCTTTTGAAGAAGGGAAGCTGACGACCTCAGGCGGAAGGGTTTTTTCGGTTACGGCACTTGGGCACAGCCTCAGAGAAAGTATTGACAGGGCCTATCGTGCGGTCGAAAAAATTAGTTTTGAGGGGGCGTATTACAGAACAGATATAGGAGCAAAAGCGCTTTAAAATTTCAGTCACTGGTTGTTCTATGAAACTATTCCGGCGTAAATTTGAAATTATTCAGGAACAGGCTTTTCGGGAGTTGCCCTATGAATGTTGCGGGCTGCTTGTCGGAAAAAAGAATATTGATCACAGGGGGAATATTGAGAATATAGTGCACGAGGTCGCCCCCTGCACGAATTGCCTCTATCATGGCAAGGAGCATGGGTTTGAGATATCCCACAAAGAGTACCTTGATGTAGAGCGGGAAGCTGAAAGAAGTGGATACGAAATTTTAGGCTCCTATCATTCACATATCAACTCTCCCGCTATTCCGTCTCTGCACGATGTTGATTTTGCCCGGGCCGGTCATACGCTCTTGATAATTTCATTCATGAATGCGCAGCCAAAGGAGGTGACGGCATGGTTGAGACGAAATTCAGGAGGGTTCCACCAAGAGCAGATTCGAGTAGTCGAGTAGTTTGGCCCGGTTCGGGGAGATAAACTCTGCAATAATTTTGTACATTGCTTTTTTTTAAGCTTACCAAGTATTAAACCCGGGGATATAACGTGCCAAAGCGGGAAGATATAAAGTCGATTTTAGTGATTGGTGCCGGCCCTATCGTGATCGGCCAGGCCTGTGAGTTTGATTATTCCGGTACCCAGGCGTGCCGTGCTCTTAAGGAAGATGGATATCGAGTTGTGCTGGTAAACAGCAATCCGGCAACCATCATGACTGATATAGAGTTAGCTGACGCAACCTATATTGAGCCGATTACACCGGAATATGTTCAGAAAATTATCGAGCGTGAAAAACCTGATGCCCTCCTGCCGACAATGGGCGGCCAGACCGCTCTGAATATTGCCGTGAGTCTTGCTGAATCCGGAATTCTTGAACGAAACGGCGTTGAACTGATTGGCGCAAAGCTTCGTGCGATCAGAAAGGCCGAAAATCGTGAGTTTTTCAGCACGGCAATGAAAAAAATCGGACTGGAAATGGCCAAAGGCTATTTTGTCCGTAACGAAAAAGAGGCGAAAGAGGCGCTGGAAGAGATTGGCCTTCCGATCGTCATACGGCCTTCGTTTACGCTTGGCGGTACCGGCGGCGGGTTTGCCGAGACAAAAGCTGACTATTATGAAGCCGTTCGCCGGGGGCTTGCCGAAAGTCCTATCAGCGAAGTGCTTGTTGAGGAGTGTTTGATTGGATGGAAAGAGTTTGAGCTTGAGGTCATACGTGACTTGGCGGATAATGTGATCATCGTCTGCTCTATCGAGAATTTTGATCCCATGGGTGTGCATACCGGCGACAGTATTACCGTTGCCCCCGCCCAGACGCTTACTGATCGCCAGTATCAGGAACTCAGGGATGCATCAGTAAGGATCATCAGGGAGATAGGGGTCGAGACCGGAGGCAGCAATATCCAGTTTGCCATTAATCCGGTGAACGGTCGTATCGTGGTGATTGAGATGAATCCCCGTGTGTCAAGGAGTTCCGCTCTGGCTTCTAAGGCAACCGGTTTTCCGATAGCGAAAGTAGCCGCGAAACTTGCGGTAGGCTATACGCTTGACGAGATTCTCAATGATATAACCAAAACGACCCCGGCTAGTTTTGAACCTGCAATTGACTACTGTGTCGTCAAAATTCCCCGATGGGATTTTGAAAAGTTCAAGAATGTTGATGCCCGGCTCGGTGTGCAGATGAAGTCTGTCGGTGAAGTGATGGCTTTCGGACGAAATTTCAGGGAAGCACTGCAGAAGTCGCTTCGTGGCCTTGAAATCGGTCGCGCAGGACTCGGGTCAGACGGTAAGGATATCATGAATGTCCTTGATATGACGCAGCAGCAGAAAAAGTTTGCGAAAGAGGATATTCTTGAAAAAATCAGGATACCGAAAGCTGACCGTATCTTTTACCTTCGTTACGCTTTCCAGGCTGGGGCAACCATTGAAGAGGTCCACAAGTCTACTGGTATTGATCCCTGGTTTCTTGATAATATCCTGCAGATTGTTGAGCTTGAAAGTGAACTCAGGGAATTGGCCGCAGCTGATTGAACCTTATGACCTATCTGACCAGGATATTAGAGGAAAAACAGCGCGAAATACAGGAGCTGAAAAAAGAGAAACCCTCACAGCGCTATGCTGAACAGCAGGGTTCTCTTCTTTCGACCCGTGATTTTACCGGTGCGCTCAGGAGCAGAGATGGGGGGTTAAGGCTCATTGCCGAAATAAAAAAAGCATCACCATCCCGTGGCCTTATTGTCAGCGATTTTGATCCGGTGGCCATGGCCCGTCGATACGGAGAGCTTGGTGCTGCCGCTTATTCCGTGCTCACCGATCGCAATTTTTTTCAAGGTTCAAACGACTATCTTCAGATGGTCAGCCGTTCTTTCTCCCTGCCCGTGCTTCGCAAGGATTTTCTTATTGATGAATCCCAGATCTTTGAGTCCCGCCTGATCGGCGCCGATGCCATTCTGCTTATTGTCGCCGCCCTCGATCCATGCCAGTTTGGTGACTATCTGCAGTTGGCCATGAGCATAGGCCTGCATGTTCTTGTCGAAGTGCACGACCGCAAAGAGCTTGACAGGGCTCTTGAAAAAGGTGCTCAATTGATCGGAGTCAACAACAGGGATCTGAAAGACTTCACCCTCAGACTTGAGACCTCAATCAATCTTCGCCCATTTATTCCTGCAGAGGTTGTTGCTGTTGCTGAAAGTGGCATGAAAACCGCAGCTGATATTGCCCTTATCAGGCAGGCATCGTTCGATGCCGTGCTGATAGGAGAAGGGTTGCATACCAGTGCGGAACTTCGTGAAATTATCTGGTCATCGCCTTGATTGCTGCAGCACTTTTGACCGGATCGACCGACTTGAAAAACGCTGTACCGGCAATCAGAGCGTCGGCGCCTGCCGAAACGACAGCCTGAGCATTTTCTTCCGTTATACCGCCGTCAATGGCGATGATCATCCCGGGATTCAACTGCAGGCGCATCTGGTGAAGCTGCTGGATTTTTCCAATGGATGAAGGTATGAACTTCTGTCCGCCGAATCCGGGATTAACCGACATGAGCAGCACAAGATCCAGATCCGGCAGAATGGAGTCGAGTGTCGAGAGCGGAGTAGCCGGGTTGATTGAGACACCTGCTTTTACACCAAAGCTTTTGATGAACTGAATCGTACGGTGAAGATGCGGGCAGGTCTCCTGGTGCACGGTGATCTGGTGAGAGCCTGCTTTGACAAAATCCTCAATGAAACGGTCTGGATCAGCAATCATCAGATGGGTGTCGATAATCAGAGAGGTACATGCCGCAATAGCTTGTACGATGAACGGTCCAAAGGTGATGTTGGGGACAAAGTTTCCGTCCATGACATCGCAGTGTATCCAGTCTGCTCCCGCTGTTTCAGCAATCGCTATTGAGCCTTTAAGGTTGGTGAAGTCAGCCGATAGAATTGATGGAGCGAGAAGGGTTGATGATGCTGGCATGATGATACTTCCTTGGAATCGTGAAAAAAGATTAACCCCGCCAAATAATTAAAAAGCTTCACCAATTCCAAAATTGAAGGTAAAGTCTTTAAGCTTCCATGTTGAAATTCTCCAGGCTTCACTCTCCGTAGGATCACGCAGTTTATAGGCGAAATCAAAACGGAAGGGTCCGATAGGAGATCCTATCCGCAGGCCGATGCCCGCATCCCATGCATAGTTATTAAGCATGGATTTTGGAGTAAAAGCATAAGGTCCTGTTCTGTCCCATATATTTCCCATATCGGAAAAGATGGTTATTCCTGAAGATTGACGGAAAAGCTTGAAAAATTTCAGTCTGTACTCCAGATTCAGTTCAAGTTTGATGTCAGCGCCGAAATTCGCCGCAGCGTTGCTGTTGCTGTTGCCCGGTCCAAGGGTGTTGAAAAGCCATCCCCTCAAACTGTTTGCCCCGCCGGCATAAAAACGTCGCTCTTGAGGAGTTGTTTCAGCTTTTCCCCACGGTACCATCCATCCAATATCGCCCCTTCCTGCAATTTGGCTTTTCGGTGAAAGGGTTTCAATAAAGCTCGCGCCCGGCGCAACTTTGACGTACTGAGTATAGGTTGTGCCAAATATCTGGGGATCTTTATCGGTGTGCCCGATATAATTTTTTGTGTCAATATATTTATCGATCAGCCAGGGGATAGTTCCGCACTCTTCAAGCAGAAGATCGAGGTTCCAGATGGTACTTACCGGCAAAACGCTTTGGCGGTTGGTGAAGTTGTAGCGAAGCCGGAACGTCTGGTCGATATGGGTTTTCAGCAGACTGTCCAATCCAGCTTTGACGGCGCTTTCATTGGACGGATCGATGCCGATATTTTTGGCAAGGCTGGTTTTGAACAACTGTTTGAATCCTCTGAGAGAGTCATTTTTGACCAGCTCAAACTCAAAAAAATCAAAATTCAGTCGTGATTTCGGGCTCAGCCTGGCATTGTAGGTTCCCCGAACCAGGACGTTCTGGGTAGAAAGCAGCACCGGCTTTATGGTACTGGCGTATTCGGCCGTAACTGCATAGAAGTTGCCTGGTTTTTTAAGAACCGGCATGAGTATGCTGCTTTTCAGATTGAATTCATAGGGAATCACCTTGGCGTATTGTGCAGGATTAAGATTTTCAAGCACACTGTTGCGGTCATCAAGCTGGGTACCGAATTCTGTTGAAGTCTGGAATTGTTCCGCACCTCCCAGCAGGTTTTTGTTTTCGTATGCCAGCGAACCGGCAAAAAAGAGGGAGCCGTAACGGTTGTCAACCAGTAATTTTGGTTCTATCTGATGTCTTGGTGCCGTTTCAAGATGCACGGTAGTATAAAGTTGACCGGAACGGACCGAATCAGGGCTGATGTAAATGGACGAAAAAATATTGGTGGTGCCGAAATTTTGCAAGGTGCGCTGTTCAAGAGTTTGGCTGGTAACCTTGCCGGGTCGGAATTCAAGAGCAGAAGTGATGAGATCAGCTGACAGGTTCTGTTTTCCTATAATGTTGCCGGTGATATTATCCTTTGTAAATGTTTTTTTGCCAGGCTCGGTGTCGCGCTTGACAGGATTGTGCACCACAACATGGACAGGTCCATACGTCAGCCGCTCTGGAAGACTGAGCTTGAACACTATCCCTGCACGATGGCCTACGGTATCAATCTTGATACGGATACTGTCCTCATGAAAAAAAGCATAACCCTCTTCTCTGAAAAATGAAATGGTACGGTTCCTTTCATCAATCAGTCGCTCAACCGAAAAAATATCATGGACTTTCAGGCGCTGTTGATCAAGATAATTGGCTTTCAGCTCCCTTGAAATCTTGTCAAGTCCCTCGTATTTCAGCGAATCAATTCTCGACGGTTCATTTTCACGGATCGCAATCTTCAGATCCACAAATTTGCCGTTGCCCTTCCTTTCCATCGTGGAGTTCACGTTTGTAAAGAAATATCCCTTGTAGGTATACAGTTTTTTTATGAGGGTGAGATCTTTATCAAACTCCTCTGGATTAAAGGGTTTAAGCGCTCCGCCAAATAAGCCGAGTCCAAGGAATGAGGTGTGTTCAGAGCTGGCGATAACCTGCATCAGCTCTTCATGACTGATCGCTTTATTGCCGATGAAGCTGATCTTGCCAGTGTAGGGTGACTTCGGTGACTGCTCCACACCGCTGCCGCTTGACTGACTGTATGCCGGCAGGGCACAGAGCAAAAAAAGAGCAATAAGTTCATATACTTTTGCCACTCAACTGCGTTCCGTTTTCCTATGTTAATGGCTCTTCATCACTGTAGCCGAAGTCTTCATCAGTAGGGTAGTCCGGCCATATTTCATCAAGGCTTTCATACATGTCATCGCTTTCAGGAAGATCAATCAGGTTTTCGATCACCTGTTGCGGTGCTCCTGTTCTGTTTGCGTAATTAATCAGTTCATCTTTTGTGACAGGCCACGGTGCGTCGGCTATATAACGGGCGAGATCTAAATTCCAGTACATACTAAGTTTATTGATTTATTCAGGTTAATAGTTATTGCCTTCTTCTTCAGGAGAAGTCTTTTTTATGGAGAGGAACTTGTTCGAGTTTGTTCCATCAAAGAAATAAGCGGTCGGATTGACTCTTGCATTGTCTTTGCGTACCTCGTAATGCAGATGCGGACCAGTAGACACACCGGTATTTCCAGAAAGCGCAATGATCTCGCTGCGCTTTACTTTCTGGCCTTGACTCACCAGCGGTTTTGACAGGTGGGCATAGACGGTTTTATAGCCATAACCGTGATTGATGATGATTTTTTGCCCATATCCCTTGTCGTAACCTGAAAAAGCTACAATTCCGTCGCCTGTAGTCTGTACCCCTGTACCCTCAGGAACGGAAAAATCTATACCAGAGTGAAAAAGGGAAACATGATAGATTGGGTGTACTCGGATGCCGAAATTACTGGTAATTGAACCCCCGATAGGCCTGATATTGGGTATGCTCGACATAAAAGAGGTTGGATTGGGGTTATCAGCGAGTTCACCGTTTTCATGGGTGTTCTCTTCCGGCAGTTCAATCTCCCGAATCAGTTGTTCAATCATTTGTTCATTCGTTGCCAGCAACTCTTCAGTAGAGCTTGGCTGACTCACATTGACAGGATGTTTCTTTTCAGCAATGGTCGTTAATGGCGACAGCAGAAGGGAAGCAAAGAGAACAAGGCAGAAAAGAATATGCTCTTTTCTACCGAATCCAGACAGAGGTATAAACTGTTTTGCAGAAGACATGCAGTATCCGGATTGTTTACCTTAACGAGGGGCAGTCATGAACGATGGACAAATATAAATAAACTTTTTTTTATAAATCAATGATTAGTGGGCTTCAAACCAGTTTTTTCCAATACCGGTATCTACCTCGACCGGAACGGTCTTGAGTCCGCAACTTATTGCAGCATCAATCATTGCTTTTTCAATCAGGACTGAAAGCGACTCTTTTTCCTCATCAGTGGTTTCAAAGAGCAGTTCATCATGGACCTGCAGCAGCATGATGGATTTCATGTTCTCTTTGCGCATGCGCTGGCTGCAGAGGATCATGGCGCACTTAATGATATCAGCCGCAGTGCCCTGGATAGGGGTGTTCATGGCAGCCCTTTCAGCCGCCTTCTTCAAATTGGTGTTCCGGCTGTTGAGATCTGCAATATAACGGCGCCTTCCGAGAAGGGTCGACACATAACCCTTTTTTCTTCCTGCCTCTATAATATCTTGCAGCGCATTGAACAGTCCCGGATATTTTGAAATGTAGGTGTCGATAATAGCTTTCGCTTCCTTCTGGCTGATATTGAGCCTTTTAGACAGTCCGAAAGGCATGATGCCGTAGAGCACTCCGAAATTCACCTCTTTTGCTTTGCGCCGCATATCAGAGTTGATCTCATGAGTTCCAAAAATCACTTTTGCGGTTGCAGCGTGTATGTCTTCATGGTTGCGGAATGCATCAAGAAGCTGTGGATCGCCTGAAATTTCAGCCGCAATCCTGAGTTCAATCTGTGAATAATCTGCAGAGAGCAGCCATTTTTCAGGGGATGAGGGTATGAATGCGCGGCGAATCTCTTTGCCGAGGGTTGTGCGGATCGGGATGTTCTGCAGGTTCGGTTTCGAAGAAGAGAGCCTGCCGGTGGCCGTGATATGCTGGTTGAACGAGGTATGCAGTCGGCCTGTCCGGGGACTGACCATTTTAGGCAAAGCATCGATATAGGTTGTTTTCAGTTTCTGCAGACTCCGGTATTCGAGCAGATCTTTTGCAACGGGGTGAAGTGGTGCAAGCTCCTCAAGGACTTCCACATTGGTTGAGTAGCCGGTTTTGGTTGTTTTTTTCGGCGGCAGCAGAAGGACATCGAACAGGACATGTGCAAGCTGTTTCGGTGAATCAATATTGAACTCAGAACCAGCGGCAGCATAGATCTTTTCGGTCAACAGTTCGAGCTCTGTCTGGACCGCTTTCGATGCTTTTTCAAGATTGTCGGAATCGATGCTTATGCCCTGATATTCCATTGCGGCAAGGATGGAGACAAGGGGGAACTCTATGTTTTCGCAAATCCAGAGCAGCTTTTTTTCTCCCTCAAGTTTTTTGCGGAACATGTCCTCAAGCTGAAGGGCAAGATCGGCATCCTGACAGCCATAGTCCGAGAGTCTGATGGGGTCAATGTCGTAAATACTCAGTTTGGTTTTTCCTGTTCCGACAAGTTCATCAAAAGTTGTTGTTTTGTAACCGAGATGACGGGCCGCCAGATCATCAAGATTGTGTTTTTCCTCTGGATCAAGGACATAGCTGGCCAGCATGGTGTCAAATCCGACCGGCGAAAGCGCTATGCCGTATTTTTTCAGGACAAGAATGTCGTATTTGAGGTTTTGACCGGTTTTCAGTATTGAAGGATTTTCAAGAACATCCCTTAGTTTTTCAATAGTGGTTTCTCTTTGAAGAGCCCCTGGTGCAAAGGAGATAAAACGGGCTTTTCCAGCTTCAATGGAAAATGATATACCGGCCAGTTCAGCTTCAAACGTATCAAGACTTGTTGTTTCCGTATCGACCGCCACGCGATGGACATTTTGAAGAGAACGGAGAAGATCATCCACTCTTTCTTGTGTATCGACGAGGCCGTAGTCCGCACCAATGAGCGGTGATCGGAGATCAGCTTCTTTCTCCTCCGCTTGCTCAGTTGGATGCTCATGGAGTGAAACATCATCAGCAGGGTATTGCGGCAAATCATTGAAAACAGTTGGGAGTCTAGATATAATGGTTTTAAGGCCGAATTTCTGCAGCAACGGCAAGAGTCTTGTCTGATCCGGTTTTCCACACTCAAGCTCTTTCAGCGTAACGTCCATCTGAAGATCAGTGCGGATGGTGACCAGTTCTGTTATCAGGTCAAGTTTTGGTTGAAATTCTTCAAGGCTTTTTCGGTTTTTCGGAGAAATCTTATCCAGATGGTTATACATGTTCTGCAGGGAGCCGTATTTATCCAGCAGAGCAGATGCTGTTTTCGGCCCGATCCCTTTCGCACCGGGAATATTGTCAGAGTTGTCGCCGGTCAAGGTCAGGAACTGGGTGAACAGTGCAGGAGGTACGCCGAATTGTTCAGCAATCTCCTTTTGCCCGAGCAGCTCCAGCTCATTCTGATTTTTTCCCGGCCTGAGGATTTTTACCCCTTCATGAACCAGCTGGGCAAGATCCTTGTCAGGAGTTACAATGTAAATCCGGCAGATATCCTCGAACTTACGCGACGCCGTGCCGATAAGATCATCAGCCTCAAATCCGGGGGTTTTCAGAAGCGGTATATCGAGCGCATCAAGCAGTTCGAAGACGGCATCAAGCTGCATGATCAGATCTTCAGGCGGAGCCTGTCGATTGGCTTTATAAGCGGGATAGATATCGTGGCGAAAGGTTTTTTCCTTACTGTCAAAAACCGCCGCCAGATAGTGTGGTTTATAGATTTCAAAGATTTTAAAGAGTGCCGATGCAAATCCATAGATTGCTCCGGTAGGCATTCCATCCCTGCTGGTCATGCCTGCTCGCTGCAAGGCAAAAAAGGCCCGATAGATAATGGCCATACCGTCAAGGAGAAAAAGGGCTGGCTTTTCGGATTGTGGTATTTTTCTTTCGACTGTTATGTCCGGGCAGGCGGGAAGAAAGAATTCAAGTTGATTATTGCTCATGCTGCAACTACCCCGTAGCTTCCAAGCACTTTGACCATGGTTGCAAATTCCTTGAGATGGCTCAGGGCATTGTGAATATTCTGTTCATCCTGATGGCCGATAAAATCGACATAAAACAGATACTCAAACGCTTTTTCCCTGAATGGCCTCGACTCTATTTTTGCAAGATCGATATCACGTATAGCAAAGGTGGCAAGCGCCTTAAAGAGAGAGCCCTGCACATTGGGAAGCGTGAATGCAATAGAGGTTTTGTGCTGTGCACTATCCGGTTGTGTCTTGAAACGCAACGGTTTGCTTTTTTCTGAATGTGCAATACAGAAAAATCGTGTAATGTTCCACTCTTCATCCGCCAATTTTTCCTGCAGGATTTCAAGTCCGTAGAGTTCGCCGGCCCTTTTAGAGGCTATGGCAAGTTTTGTGGGATCTTTTTCGGCGGCAACTATTTTTGCACTGCCGGCAGTATCGTAGGCGACTTCGGGCTTGAGGTGCCTGTGAGTTGCAAAAAAATTACGACACTGGGCGAGTGCCTGAGGATGAGAAAGCACTTTCAGGGCACCCCCTATGGTTGCATGGTGGATCCCGAGCAGACAGTGCTCAACTTTGACAAAGGTTTCAGCAACGATAGTGACCGGGTGCTGCAGCAGCAGGTCATAGTTTTGATGAATGCTTCCGCCCAGTGAATTTTCTATCGGAATGACAGCATACTCGACCTTACCGTGTTCAACAGCAGCAAAAACCTCTTCAAACGATTCATAAGGTTTTGGCTCTCCGACCCTGAGCGCAGCTATCTCACTGTATGCACCAGGTTCTCCCTGATAGGCGGTCATCAAGTTTGTCATTGTTTTTTCTTGTTGTTAACTTGCGCGAATACCGTTGGATTTGATTTTATTTAAAGAAAAATAATCTATTATCATAGGCAGGGTGCATCGGGAATAATAAATCAGCAGTTTTTTATTATGTCAGGACATAGCAAATGGGCAACCATTAAAAGGAAAAAGGCGGTAACAGACCAGAAAAGAGGCAGTTTGTTCACCAAACTGGTCAAGGAAATTACAATAGCAGCAAGAATGGGTGGAGGCGATCCAGCGGGCAATCCCCGTCTCAGGCTCGCCGTCGATACCGCCAGAGATAACTCCATGCCGATGGACAACATTTCGCGTGCTATCAAAAAAGGGACAGGGGAGCTTGAAGGAGTCACCTACGACGAGATCACCTATGAAGGGTATGGCGCAGCCGGAATAGCGCTCATTATTGAGACTGCGACCGACAACCGCAACCGGACCGTTGCTGATATCCGTCACATGATGAGTCGCAACAATGGCGCACTCGGTGAAAGCGGCAGCGTGAGCTGGATGTTCCACCGCAAGGGAACGCTTGATGTTCCAAAATCGGCCGCCGGAGAGGATCAGTTGATGGAGATACTTTTGGACGCGGGTCTTGAAGATCTCAGTGCCGATGATGAGAACTATTTTACCGTTATAACCGATGTCAAGGAGCTTGAAAACGTTAAAAAAGTACTTGACGACTCAGGTATTGTTTATGAGAATGCCAAGGTTGACCTTATACCGGAAAATTATATTGAACTCGAAGCCGATGATGCCCGGAAGGTGATCAGATTGATTGATGCGCTCGAAAACAATGACGATGTGCAGGCGGTCTATAGTAACATGGAGATCAGTGAGAGTGCAATGAGCAGCTTAAACGAATAGGGGATGGTTGTCCTCGGGATTGATCCCGGAAGTCTGAATACCGGTTATGGAGTGATTCGTCAGGAGGCGGGAGGGTGTTCTGTCCTTGTTTGCGGTGTCATACGGCTTCATCCCCGTCGAAGTCATGCAGAGCGGATTGGTGAAATTTATCGGGAGCTCTCTCAGGTTATTGATGATTTTCGGCCTGAACGTGTAGCTCTCGAAACTGCTTTTTTAAGCAGGAATGTACAATCAGCTCTGAAGCTTGGTCAGGTGCGCGGTGCCGTGATCGCTCTTGCGATGAACCAGCATCTGACCCTGCATGAGTATGCTCCCCGTGAGGTGAAATCGTCAATAACCGGTAGAGGAGCAGCAAGCAAGGAGCAGGTTGCTTTTATGGTTACCAGGATGCTTGGTATCGCTGTAGCTCCTAAGCCTTTTGACGTTACCGATGCTCTTGGCATAGCCCTGTGTGATCTGCTCAGAGGCGACAGCCGGAAGCCCTTTCTTTCTGCAGGAGGTGCAAAATCTGGAGGTGGAGGTTGGTCAAAGTTTATCAATGCATCGCCCGATAAGGTCATCCGGTAGAAAGGTTCAAATCGCTGACGCCATCACTTGCGCTCAAGCTCTCTCCGGATTCAGAATAGAAGCCACTTCTACCGTTTCCAGGTTGACTCCTTACTATCGACCACAAAAAACCCGTCGCCATTGTCAGAAAGCGAAAAAACCGCTATCATCGCCTCTGGATTTATTCCAGACTACCTCCTTGATGTACACAAACCGGTTATTCTTTCGCTGATAGGTTTTTATTGTCCTGTTTCAGCAATATCAGCCAAGTACAGTAAGTTGTCAGGGGTATATACAAGTTGTGTGCAATAATAGAAACCCTGCATAGTTTAATGTAACAATTAACAAAATGACAGAAAAAGACTTACCTAAATTCCATGAGACTTTTAATCCAATATTGGAAATATTAAGTGATAAACAGATTATTCATTATCGTGTTTTACTCAAGACTGTAGTTGAAAAATATTATTCTGACCTGCCACAGGAACTATTAGATACAAAGACTAAAAGTGGTGAACTTTTAATTTGTAATAGAATTGCCTGGGGAAATATATTCTGTAGCCATTGATTCCGATTATTTTGATCTTGCAGCAAACTGTTTTGTTATCACCGGTGGCGCTATAAAAGTAACACTCGGCATGGAGGCCCCTTATTTGCAGGAAGAGCTGCAGAAACTTGAAAAAGTCAGGCAATTCCTTGTTGACCATGATGTACGAGACCAAACTGATTTTGAATATCTGGAGATATGAACCGATGACCATAAACAACATGAAAGAAAAAATTGATAACCTTCTGTCAAAAGAGCCTTCGCGGTGGATGGAAAAAGCGTTACGCGATGAGGCAAATGATGCCTGGCTGGAGAGGTCTTCCAATATTGCATTGCTTATTCTTGGTGCTTTACAGGCAAATGGAATGTCGCAGAAAGATCTTGCCACTAAAACAGGAGTCAGTCCTCAGCAGGTAAGCAAACTGCTCAAGGGGAATGAAAATCTTACTCTTGAAACCATTGCAAAGCTTGAGGCTGCGCTTGGTGTAGTGCTTTTGACGCTTCCTCCTTCAAGCGAAATTACCACTCATAACTCTTCAACCCGTTTTTCTCCAGCACAAAAAAAATCTACAGCTAAAAAGTCCGGAGCAAAAACTGTAAAAGTGTTGCAGCAGGGGATGGTTGCGGGACAAGTCCACGAAACTGGAAGCGGATAGAGCAAAGAGATCACCTGAATAAGGTAAACGGCAAAGCCGCATAGAGTAGCCTTGAAAGAGTGCATTTCACAACCCCAAAGGATCGCCACCATTGACTCATGGAGTAAATGCAGCAAATGCACCCCTTCAGAAGAGAAGAAAAATTCACCCTTCAAAAGTTTACTCTCTCTTTTTCGTTATCTTCTGAAACTTTTCAGGATATTCCCTTGAGTGTACAGAAAGACCGAAAAAACAGAGATATCGAGCAATTCATAAAGTTGTAGTTGTTTTTAATAATTTTTCTTGTCTGTATCTCGTATTAAAAAAGAGAGATACGGAAATTTGTTAAAAAATTGAATATGGAAGGTCGTATCTTTAATCTGCCGAATTCGCTTAGTTTTCTGAGAATAATACTGATACCCTGGTTTCTCTATTATTTTCATACTGGCCATGTCAAAACGGCCATGGTTATCATGATTGTGGCTCTATTGACTGACTGGTTTGACGGTCGGGCTGCCCGATGGACCAATGATGTTTCCGAAATGGGAAAAATTCTTGATCCACTTGCCGACAAACTCTGTCTTGCAAGTGTGGCAATCTATTTTCTCTGGATCGGTCAGTTGCCGATATGGTTTGTGCTCTTTGCTGTTCTCCGTGACTCACTTATTTTTATCGGTGCCGCCTATGTTCGAATCCGCTATTCTATGGTGACGACATCACTCTGGCCCGGCAAATGGGCGGTCGGCTTTGTCTCCATGATGTTTATTGCCATGGTGTGGCCGCATCCTGTTTTTCAGCGCTATCCGGTGAAAGAATTCTTTTTATACCTCTCCTCCATCATGCTTCTCTACTCTTTTATGCTGTATTGTGTGAGGTTTTACAGAATCCATAAAGGGCTCGACGTCAGAGTCTGAACTGGCTGTTCAAACCCTCTTTTCTGTACTGTCAACCCTGCAGAGTATTGATAACTTTGCATGAAACAAATACAGGTTAATTCACTGATCGGCTAACTGACTGATAGAGAAAGCGTTACAATCGTTAACACCATATTTTACGTTGAATGCGTGGTGTTGATAACTTGTTGAAGAAATGTGGAAGGCGTTGAAAACTCCCTGTTTTTGAGCTCAGGGAGTTCTCTTGCTACTGATGATGTTTATTTGTTTTTCGGTACAACTGTAGCCATAAGGGAAGCTTCGCAGACCAATTCACCGCGCACATAAGCTTTCGAATCAAACTGACAGACGTTTCTTCTCTTGTTGGTCATGATTGCTTCAATGACCAGGGTGTCGCCGGGAAGTACCGGTTTACGGAAGCGGGCTTTGTCGATCCCCATGAAATAGACCACACTCTCCTTGATTTTATCATTACCGTTGAGCATCATGATGCCTCCTGTCTGAGCCATGGCCTCAAGGATCAGCACGCCGGGCATGATGGGGTTTCCCGGAAAGTGACCCTGGAAAAATGGTTCGTTCATGGTCACGTTTTTGATCGATACAATCTTTTCGTCAAGTTTAAACTCAACGATCTTGTCGATTAACAGGAAGGGGTAACGGTGTGGGAGAATGTTCAGAATGGCATTGATGTCGAAAATAACGCCAGCTTTTTTCTCGTGCTGGTACTGTCTTGCAAGTTTGTTGCGATCGGCATATTTTTTCAGCTGCTTGACAAATTCCACATTCGAAGCATGACCTGGACGTGCGGCAAGTACCTGTGCCTTTATCGGCATACCGAGCAGGGCAATGTCTCCAAGAAGGTCAAGCAGTTTATGCCGGGCCGGCTCATTCTTGAAACGCAGTTCCCTGTTGTTGAGAATACCATTTTCACCAAGGACAAGATGCTCGCTCTCTATACCAAGTTTTTTTCCAAGGGAGTCAAGCTCCTCTTTCTGCATGTTCTTGTCGATAATGACAATTGCATTATTGATGTCTCCGCCCTTGATGATGCCCTGGTTGGCAAGGGTTTCCACTTCACTGAGAAAGCAGAAGGTTCTGCAAGGTGCAAAATCCTTGAAAAATTCAGTCTCCAGATTAAAAAGACCCGAATGCTGTGAGCCGAGAGCCGGGTTTTTATAGTCCACCATGACCGTTATTCTGAAGTCATCCAGTGGCAGTGCTACAATATCGACACTGTTGTCAGCATCATGATATTCGATGGTTTCATCAATGACAAGGTAGTTTTTTGGTTCATCCTGTTCCTGAAAACCGGCTTCCAGCAGTGCCTTGGCAAAAGGGTGTGAGCTTCCATCCATAACCGGCGGTTCCGGCCCGCTCAGTTCAATGCGGCAGTTGTCGATCAGCAGGCCGTAAAGAGCGCCAAGAACGTGTTCGGTTGTATGGACTTTCACGTCATTGAGACCGATAGTGGTACCTCGCAAGACATCAATCACATTTTCGATCAGCGCCGGTATTTCAGGACTGTTGTCAATATCTGTCCGGACAAAACGGTAGCCGTAATTGACCGGTGCAGGTTTAAAGGTGATCATGCACTCCTTGCCGGTGTGCAGTCCTGTTCCCCAGAGAGAAACTTCTTTTTGAAGTGTGCGCTGATGAATGAGCATAGTGTAATCGTTGCTCCTGCCACTGTATGGCGTGCAGGAAATGAACTTGAATTGTAATGGTGAAAAACTCTAAGCCTTTAAGATACTAAAGATCAATTTTCTCTTCAAATCAGGCTTTATTATCGCAGCCTGGGAAAACGCCTTGCGAAACACGCTGGCTATAAAAAGTGTTTCATGGTTTTTTCAAGAAGAAGCTTGTGGCTGATGCTGTTACCGGCCAGAATACTCTGTCGTTGAAAGACATCCTGCTCTCCGGTGAAGTCGGTAACCGTTCCTCCGGCTTCCCGTACAAGCAGAACGCCGGCAGCAAAATCCCATGGAAAAAGCTTGTATTCCCAGAATCCGTCAAAGCGCCCGCAGGCAGTATAAGCCAGATCAATAGCCGCTGAACCGGCACGCCTGATTCCTGCACAGTCGTGAATAATCTCTTTCAGCACTCCGAAATACGAATCAATATAGTGGTACTCCGTGAACGGAATACCCGTTGCTATGAGAAAACTCTCCTTCTCTGATCGGTTTGAGACCGAGATTGGTTTTCCGTTCAGGAACGCACCGCAGCCCTTTTCAGCCGTAAAAAGCTCCTGGAGAACCGGCTGAAAGACAACCGCAGTGACCAGCTCATTCTTGCTGTCCTTCAATGCAATACTTATTGAAAAAACGGGAAAGGAGTGAATAAAGTTAAGGGTGCCGTCAAGAGGATCGACAATCCATGCTCTCCCTGAAGTGCCGTTGATCACGGTGCCTTCTTCACAGAGCATGCTGTCATCAGGAAAGCTCACTGTAATAATGGAGCTTATGACCGCTTCGCAAGCCTTGTCAACCTCAGTGACAAAATCTTTAAAATCTTTCCCCCTGATTTCACTTTGTGAGAGTTCTCCGAATTTATCAAGCGTGATAGCTCCTGCAGCACGTGCAGCCCTGATGGCAGTCTGCAGTTCGTAGCTTTTTGTTTCCATTTATGTGTTGTTGGTGTCGGAACGTAAGATGTATAATCGCGCTCAATATAACATTTCAGCCCATTCTTTCATTCGGGCGCCTTATTCTGCATGCCCAGGCTAAAAGTTTAGCATGAGAGTGGTGGTTCAGGGAATTATCCATACCTTCTCTCTGTTTCTTATGTATAATGAAAGAAGAGATTTATAATTGTAACCCCAACACCAATGAAACTCAGTATTCCAAAACTGGCACTCTGCATTGGATTATGTTTTGTCTTTGCATTCGCAGGAAGCACCTTCACGCCCGTACCCGGCTCAGAGTGGTACTACACGATACTTAAAAAACCATCATGGAACCCCCCTGACTGGCTATTCCCACCAGCCTGGTCTCTTTTATTCACGCTTATGGGGATAGCCCTCTATCTCGTGGTACAGCAACAGTCCGAAAAAACAAACATCCAGGGAGCTCTTACGGTCTTTGGACTGCAGCTGCTCCTTAACCTGGGTTGGTCAGCCGCATTCTTCGGACTTCACTCACCGTTGATCGCACTCCTCGTTATTGTACCCCTATGGCTCGCCATACTGCTGACCATCATAAAGTTCAAAGCAGTATACCCTCCTGCCGGATATCTTCTCATACCCTATCTCTTATGGGTAAGCTTTGCCTCATATCTCAATTTCACCATCTGGCACCTCAACAAAGGGCTTCTCTGAAAAAGAGAAGCCCCCAAGGGGCAGAAAACAAATCAAACAAAGTGTTATTTCACCTTCCCAAGGTTTTCCATCACTTTTTTTCCTGCATTTTTAAGTGTTTCCTCATTATCACGCTTCCCTGAAGATATCAGGATATAGTACCCATCTTTAAAAAGGTGAAGCCCCCCTATAGCAATGAATGCCTCATTACCGAACTCTTTGACCTCTTTTTTTGAGTCGCCGATCATTCTCTTTGTCTCTCGGTAAATTGTTTCAGAGCCGACTCCAGTAGGAGGCATAAAGGAGTCCTGTGTAAGCGATACCTGAAGATAATTGTTCGATGAACTGTTGACCGGCTTGTAAAAGCAGATTTTTTGGCCGACAGCCTTTGTTTCTTTTTTTTCACCCGTCTCTACAGCCTCACCCAGCAGCTCTGAAGCTTCATTCTGATTAATGAGCATCTCTGGTTCTAGAATTTTTCCCTTCGTTGCGCTGGTGTGCACAGGAATTTCGTTTTCTTTCGGTTGGTCATTGGACTTGCTGTTGCATGCGCCGAGGGCAAGTGAAGCGCTGAGCAATACCATGAATGTTATTCTTGTTCTCATAGGAGTATTAGATGTTCGTTTGATTATGATAGTCTTGAAAAAACGAAAAGCGCAGCAACTGCTGCGCTTTTCGTTGTGAATGCTTTTTTTCAGGTATTTCAGCGGATATTAATCGTCTTCGTTGGCGCGAAGGTTTTCAAGAACGCCGAAATCCTCAAGGGTGGTGACGTCACCTTTGATCTCATTGCTTGTGGCAAGTTCGCGAAGGAGACGGCGCATGATTTTTCCGCTGCGCGTTTTCGGCAATCCTTTTGCCCATCTGATTTCATCAGGTTTAGCAATAGGTCCAATCTCTTTTGCAACGTGGTTGCGAAGCTCTTCACGCATCTTCATATCGCCTACGTATTCATCCTTCAGCGTTACAAAAGCGACGAGAGCGTTGCCCTTAAGCTCATCGGGACGGCTGACAACAGCTGCCTCTGCAACGGCTTCAAAGGAAACAAGCGCGCTTTCGACTTCACTGGTGCCAAGGCGGTGACCAGAAACGTTGACCACGTCATCAACACGTCCCATGATCCAGATATAACCGTCTTCATCCTTTCGGGCACCGTCACCGGTAAAGTACATGCCGGGGAATTCCGACCAGTAGGTTGATTCATAGCGTTTGTTGTCGCCATAGATGGTGCGGAGCATTGATGGCCATGGCTGCTTAATGACCAGATAGCCGCCTTCATTCGCTTCGCATGGTGTACCGTCTTTGTGAACAACATCCACAGCGATTCCTGGCAGAGGGCGTGTTGCTGTACCGGGTTTTGTCGGGGTTGCGCCAGGAAGTGGAGAGACCATGATGCCGCCGGTTTCAGTCTGCCACCAGGTATCAACGATAGGACATCTTTCCTGTCCTACAATCTTGTGATACCACATCCATGCTTCTGGATTGATTGGTTCGCCTACGGTACCAAGCAGACGCAGCGAGCTGAGGTTATGTTTTGTAACCCATTCGTTTCCTGCGCGTATAAAGGCACGGATAGCAGTTGGGGCTGTATAGAGTATGGTAACCTTGTGGCGGTTGATGATATCCCAGAACCTGTCCCACTGCGGATAGTTGGGAGCACCTTCGTACATGAGAAGAGTCGCGCCGTTAAGCAGCGGACCGTAAACCATGTAGCTGTGCCCGGTAATCCAGCCTACATCGGCTGTACACCAGTAGATATCCTCGTCCTTGATATCGAAAACGTATTTGAACGAGCTTGCAGCATGAACCATATAGCCTGCAGTGGTATGCAGAATACCTTTCGGTTTTCCGGTTGAACCGCTGGTATAGAGGACAAAGAGTGGATGTTCTGATTCCACCTCGACCGGATCACATTCATCAACAGCCAGACCCATAAGATCATGCCACCAATGGTCCATGCCGTTATGCATGTGAACATCTTCGTTGGTAACTTTCAGGACAATAACACTTCTGATCGATGGGGTATTGACGATTGCCTCATCAACAATGTTCTTGAGATTGATTGAACTGCCGCGGCGTCTTGAGCCGTCTGCACAGATAACCATCTTTGCTCGTGAATCATTGACACGTTCGGTAATGGCATGAGCTGAGAATCCGGCAAAAATAACATTGTGAACAGCACCGACGCGAGCACAGGCAAGGACGGCGATGACCAGTTCAGGAACCATGCCCATATAGAGTGCAACCCTGTCTCCAGGTTTTATGCCGGCTATTTTAAGGACGTTTGCAAATTTGCTTACCTGACGGTGAAGTTCACCGTAGGTCAGAACCCGCTCGTTTCCCTCTTCACCTTCCCAGATGATGGCAGCCTTGTTTTTTCTCCAGCTGTTGACATGAATATCAAGAGCATTGTAGCAGATATTTGTTTTTCCGCCGTTAAACCACTTTGCATAAGGGCTGTTCCATTCCAGCACAGTATCAAACTTTTTAAACCAGTGGAACTGTTCAGCAATTCCACCCCAATAGGCTTCCGGATCCAGGGCTGCAGCAGCGTAGATCTTTTCATACTCCTCCATGGAGGTGATATGAGCATTCTTCGCAAACTCTGCAGGCGGCGGAAATTTCCGTTTTTCAGACAGAACAGAGCTTATCGAATTGTTTTCAGAAGACGAGGTTTCGGTGGGCTGTGTGTTGGATGTTGTTTCGTCTGTAGCCATTGATACCAGATTTTATGTGTTGAAAAAAAAGAATACCCCCTTCACAGGTATTTGTGAGCATTGAAAACCAGCGGTATGAGCGGAAAAAATATCCGATAAAGAGTTTAATAATTTTTATAATGAATTTTACATAAAAAAAACCTTCCACCCAATATTTGCACGATCTTATGATATCATATACGGTTATTTTAAGGCAAAACTTACCAGTTTGTCAACAACAACAATTTCACGAACGATGGTCTGCCCTTCAAGAAATTTAAGGACAGATTCCACTTTTTTAGCCTCGGCGAGCAGCGATTCCTTTGAGCTTTGAGCTGGCGCAAGGAAGGTTCCTCGCAGTTTACCGTTGATCTGTACAGCAATAGTCAGCACCGAGTCCTCGACCAGTTTCGCGTCATAGAAAGGAAAAGGATAAGAACTGATCGATGATCTATGTCCGATGGCTTCCCAAAGTTCCTCTGCAAGGTGCGGTGCGTATGGTGCAAGCAGCAGAAGCAGTGTTTCGACGGCTGTCCGGTTTTTGCATCCTGCCTTTTGCAGTTCATTGACAAAAATCATCATTTCAGCAATAGCAGTGTTGAATTTGAGATTTTCAGTGTCTTCGCCGACTTTCTTGATGGTTTTATGCATACGTCTCAGAAGCTCGTCAGGCATTGCCTCCAGCGTAAGTGATGCAGGCGCTCCTTCATAGTCAGGGTAAATCAGGCGCCATACCTTCGACAGAAAACGGCTGATGCCTTCAATCCCGTTGGTGTTCCATGGTTTGACCTGTTCAAGAGGGCCGAGAAACATTTCATAGAGGCGCACAGCATCAGCACCGTAGCGTTCGAGAACATGGTCTGCAGGAATCACATTGCCGCGTGATTTCGACATTTTTTCATTGTCTTCACCAAGAATCATGCCCTGGTTGAAGAGTCTCTTGAACGGTTCCTTTGAACTGACGACACCGATATCGAAAAGAACCTTGTGCCAGAATCTTGCATAAAGCAGGTGAAGAACCGCGTGTTCAGCACCGCCGATATAGAGGTCGACATTCATCCAGTACCGTTCCTTTTCAGGATCAATAAGCTGCTCGCTGTTGTCAGGATCGATAAAACGCAGATAGTACCAGCAGCTTCCAGCCCATTGGGGCATCGTGTTTGTCTCTCTTCTGAATGGCCCGTGTTCATCGGTTCCGTAGAGCCAGTGAGGAATGTTGGCAAGTGGTGATTCACCGGTCGATGAGGGCTGATAAGCCTCAACCTCTGGAAGTTCCAGCGGCAGGATTGTTTCCGTGCGGATTGTGCCGTCTTCGTAATGCTTGATCGGGATAGGCTCACCCCAGTACCGCTGGCGGCTGAATATCCAGTCGCGGAGTTTGTAGTTGACCTTTCTTTCGCCGACTTTTTTTCTTTCGAGCCATGAGGCCATAAGCTCAAAAGCCTCGGTGAACTTGAGTCCATCGAGAGTTATTTCATTGTTGGACGAATTGATACACGAGCTGTCCTTGTCTTCAAAAACTTTCTCCTGAACATCATGGGGGCTTTTGATAACCTCGATGATCGGAAGATGGTATTGTTTTGCAAACTCCCAGTCTCTGCTGTCATGTGCCGGAACCGACATGATGGCGCCAGTGCCATAGCTTGTGAGAACAAAGTCGGAAATCCAGACCGGAAGCGGTTCGCCTGTTGCAGGGTTAATGGCATAAGAGCCTGTAAAAACACCTCTCTTTTCTTTCTGCAGTCCGGTACGTTCAAGTTCAGTTTTCAGTTTTGCCTGACCGATATAGTTTTTTACCTCAACCAGCTGCTGTGCCGCTGCAAGCTTTTCAGCAAGCGGATGTTCTGGCGAAATGACTAAGTAGGTCGCTCCGAAAAGGGTGTCGGGTCGGGTTGTATAGACTCTCAGTTTCTGGTTGTGGCAGCGGAGTTCAAAATCAATGTTGACTCCTTCAGAACGTCCAATCCAGTTGCGCTGCATCTGTTTGACATTTTCCGGCCATTCAAGATCTTCGAGATCAGCAATCAGGCGGTCGGCGTACGCCGTTATTTTCAGGACCCACTGCCGGAGAGGACGGCGGATAACGCTGTAGCCCTCTGCAATTTTTTCCTCTACCTCTTCATTCGCCAGAACAGTCTTCAGCTCTTCACACCAGTTGACGTCGACCTCCGACATATAGGCCAGCCCCCGTTCATAAAGCTGGAGAAAAATCCACTGTGTCCATTTGAAATATGCGGGATCGGTGGTGTTGATCTCTCTCTGCCAGTCGTAGGAAAAACCCATTGCCTTAAGGGTTTCCTTGAAGCTTCTTATATTGCTTTCAGTGGTGGTTTTCGGGTGGGTTCCTGTTTTAATGGCAAACTGTTCAGCGGGCAGTCCGAAGGCATCCCAGCCCATAGGGTGCAAGACATTATAGCCGCAGCTTCTTTTGTATCGTGCGGTGATATCCGATGCGGTATATCCTTCAAGATGTCCGACATGGAGACCGGTACCGCTAGGGTAGGGAAACATGTCGAGCACATAGTATTTCGGTTTATCAGCCTCTTTTCCTGAAGTGAAGGTATGATGCTTCTGCCAGTAGGCCTGCCATTTTTTTTCTATGAGTGAAAATTCGTACTTCATGGAGTTTTTGATAAAAAAAAGCAGTGCAGTTCAATCTGCACTGCTTTTTTAGTTTTTCCGGTTTAATTGCTTTCTGAGGCGGGTTCTTTTGCCGTTTCAGCTTCCGCAGCCTGTTCAACGGCTTTTATTGAAAGAGCAAAACGCATTTTTCCCGTACGCGGGTCTTTGCGGACATCAACCAGTTTTACCTTGACCTTATCGCCGACTTTCAAGTGATCGCTGACTTTGGTGACTCTCTCAGTTGATATTTCAGAGATGTGTACAAGACCATCGGTTTTAGGAAGAAATTCCACAAAAGCACCAAGCTCATCACGAACATCACGAACCTTCCCGATATAGATCGTACCGATTTCAGGTTTTGCAATAAGGTTTTTTATGGTGGCAAGCGCAGCGTTTGTTCCTTCGGTTGTTGAGCAGGCAATGGTGATCGTTCCGTCATCCTCAATGTTGATTTCAGCACCGGTTTCCTCTGTAATACTGCGTATGGTTTCTCCGCCCTTGCCGATGATCATGCCGATACACTCAACCGGTACTTTGATGGTTGTAAGTTTTGGAGCAAAGTTAGCCAGATCCTCCCGGGATGCGGGAATGGCCTCTTCCATTTTATCGAGAATGTGAAGCCGTCCTCTGCGGGCCTGTTCAAGAGCGGTTTCAAGAATATGATAGTCAAGTCCGTCGATCTTAATGTCCATCTGGCAGGCGGTAATACCATCTCTTGTGCCGGATACTTTGAAATCCATATCTCCAAGATGATCCTCATTGCCGAGAATATCGGAAAGCACTGCATAAGACAATCCTTCCTTGATCAGTCCCATGGCGATGCCGGATACCGGTTTTCTGATAGGAACACCTCCGTCCATCAGCGCAAGCGTTCCGCCGCATACTGAGGCCATTGATGAAGAACCGTTTGATTCAAGGATGTCCGAAACGATGCGGATGGTATAAGGGAACTCCGCTTCGGTTGGGGCAACCATTTTAATGGAGCGTTCAGCAAGATTGCCGTGACCGATCTCTCTGCGTCCGATACTGCCGAGTCTACCGACTTCACCGACGCAAAATGGAGGAAAGTTGTAATGGAGGAAGAATTTTTTATCAGCACTGTCCGTGAGGTTGTCGACCGACTGAGCATCTTTATTGGTCCCGAGGGTAACAGTTACAAGAGCCTGGGTTTCTCCTCTGGTAAAGAGAGCCGAGCCGTGTGCTCTCGGGATAATGCCGAGTTCAATGCTGATAGGTCGAACCTGGTCAAGGGCTCTGCCGTCAAGACGTTTTGCGTCATCGAGAATCATATGGCGCATGACCTTCTTTTCGACCGCATGAATCTGTTCTTCAATAATATGGGCGTTCAGAAAGAGTGCTTTACTGCTGTCAGCCGCAATATCCTCACTGCTGATGGATGCCTTGAAGTGATCGATGATTGAGGCAATGGACTCTTTGTAGATAAAGGCGGTTTGATCAGCACGATCTTCTTTTTTGAGCGGAGTATAGGCAAGCTCTTTAAGACGGGCTTCACAACAACCGCGAATAACTTCAGTAAGTTCTGCCGGAATGAGTGTCGGGGTAAAAGGGCGGCTTGGTTTTCCCGCTTCCAGGGCAATCTCGTTCTGGAGCGCGGAAAGCTTGCGGATAGCGTCGTGTCCGAATTTGATGGCATCAAGCATCTCTGCTTCTGAAATCTCTTTCATTTCACCCTCAAGCATGCAGATGGTATCGATGGTACCTCCGATACAAATGTCAATGTCACTCTCCCGAAGTTCGTTGACATCAGGATTAATGACAAACAGACCGTTGATCCTGCCGACCCTGACTTCTGACATGGGATTATGGAAGGGAATATCGGAGACCATGATGGCAGTGGACGCTGCCAGACCGCCGAGCACATCGGCATCATTGATCTGGTCTGAAGAGATAACCGTCACAATGATCTGGGTTTCATAGAGGTAGCCGTCCGGAAAAAGCGGTCTCAATGCACGGTCGATCAGTCTTGCTGAAAGAATTTCTTTCTCAGAAGGGCGGCTCTCCCGTTTAAAAAAACCACCGGGAAATTTGCCTGCAGCCGAATATTTTTCACGGTATTCAACCTGAAGCGGAAAGTAGTCCTGATTCGGCGGAGGTGTTTTTTTGCTCGACACAACAGTCGCAAGCACCATAGTGTCGCCCAGACGGACCACTACGGCACCATCGGCCTGTTTTGCCATTTTGCCGGTTTCGATAGAGATTACCTTACCTTGGCCGAGATCAATTTTCTTGTTAATAATCATGGATATCTTTGATAGTGTGATAAAAATACTGTCCGGTTTTTTTATGCCATAGGTCTCTTTTCCCGGCCATACTCAGTGCAGACTTCAGCGCTTTGTAGCAATGCTGAAAACAATGAATGCGTTCCGAAATATAATACAAAAAAGTCTCTTCCGGTAACCTTGATCTTATGCACGGATCTTCCCGTTATCAATCAGCCGGACTGTTCCTGAGTACATCGCAAGAAGCAACCGGTACTCCCTGCCTTTTTCTGCAGTTTCGACAGGCTCGAACCTTGTTTCATCAACAAAACTGACATAGTCGGAGCGGCATCCCGGCGTTGCGTTGATCATCTCTTCAATCTCTTGAGCAATGTTCTGAAGGTTGTTATCCTCTTCAGCAACCCTCATTTTGGCATGGCAGATTCCCTTGTAAAGAATGGCGGCAGCATCGCGCTCCTGTATGGAGAGGTAGATATTTCTCGAACTGACCGCCAACCCGTTTTTTTCCCTGACAATAGGTGCCTCAACAATTTTTATCGGCATATTGAGATCTTCGACAAGTCGTCGGATAACTGCCAGTTGTTGGGCATCTTTTTCGCCGAAAACTGCAATATGTGGCTTTGTAATGTTGAACAGCTTGGTAACGATGGTGGCTACCCCTTTAAAATGGTCAGGCCTCATCTCTCCCTCAAACCGTTTGGCTACTGCGCTGCAGGTCACGGTTGTCTGATAGTTTTCAGGATAGATGCTTTCGGCTTCAGGAGCGAAAAGGAAATCGACTCCTGCCGCTTTTGCAAGTGCGGCATCATTCTCGAAAGGTCTTGGATATTTATGGAGGTCTTCGTGCTCTGCAAATTGACTGGGGTTGACAAAAATCGTAAGAATAACAATGCCTGCGGTTTTCTGCGCAAGCTTCACAAGGCTTAGATGACCTTCGTGCAGTGCTCCCATAGTCATGACGACACCGATACACTGCCGGTTGAGGCGCAGTTTTTCGGCAATGGTTTGCATCTGTCCGGGTTCAGTGATGATCTGCATAGTCCTCTTCAGATTTGATTATTTTTTTCCCGGCAGGGTGAACAACAACAACAAACTCTCCTCTGGTTTTTCCATCGGCAAGTCGTATACGGATCTCATCAAGAGTACCAGTAATGTACTCTTCATGTATTTTTGTCATCTCTCTTCCAATAAAAATCTGTGCATCCGGCATGAGATTGCCGATTTCGTCAAGCAGCTTCATAATTCGGTAGGGAGACTCATACAGCACAAAAGTGGCTTGCAGTGCCGCGAGATATTCAAGTCGGGTTTTACGCCCTTTTTTATGGGGAAGAAAGCCCGCGAAAAAAAAATTGTTGACCGGAAGCGGGCATGCCGAGAGTGCTGCTGTAAGTGCGCATGCTCCGGGAATCGGTATCACCTGCAGGTTCAGTTCATGCAGGGCATGCAGAAGAGCATATCCTGGATCGCTGATCACTGGAGTTCCAGCATCAGTAATGAGAGCGACATCACGGCCCTCTTCAAGCAGCGCAATAATCTGTCCTATAGCTCTTGGTTCATTGTAATTGTGATAACTGATAAGTTTTTTGCCGGTAATATTGAGATGTTTGAGTAGAATTGATGCGCGGCGCGTATCTTCACAGGCGATTGCTCCGGCTTGGCCAAGGATTTTTATGGCTCGCAAGGTAATGTCTTCGAGATTACCGAGCGGCGTTGCAACAACGTAAAGTGTCCCGCTATGTGTCTGTGGAGTTTGCAAGGGTAAAAGACGGACTTGAACGAAGGCTTTGTTAATGGTAAATTCACGATGCTATTGAGTATAATAATAAAAATACGATAAACAGCGTTCTGTCAAAGATGAAGGATCAAAGGCTATTACTATCGGTCAGGGACTTACGGGTTCAGTTTTCTGGTCGAAAGAGCGGTGCGTTTGGAAAACCCGTTCCGATACACGTTGTCAACGGTGTTTCGTTTGACGTTTACGAGGGAGAGACGCTTGGTCTGGTCGGTGAGTCAGGTTGTGGTAAAACAACGCTTGGAAGAGCATTGATCCGCCTCGGTCACTCTTTTGTGACCGGAAAAATTGAGTTCGAAGGGCAGGAGATTACCACGATCGGTAATCGTGAATTCCGCTCCCTTCGCAAACTGATACAGATGATTTTTCAGGATCCGTTTGGATCGTTGAACCCACGGTTGACCGTCGGACAGATGCTCGAAGAGGTATTGCTGGTTCATGGTATTGCCCGGGGGATAAGCGCCCGAAAGCGGATCGAAGAGCTGCTCGATGTTGTTGGTTTGAATCGGGACTATTACAATCGTTACCCGCATGAGTTTTCAGGAGGGCAGCGGCAGCGGATCGGTATCGCAAGGGCGTTGGCGGTCAACCCGAAATTCATTATCTGCGATGAGCCTGTTTCCGCCCTTGACGTGTCGATTCAGTCGCAGATCATTAATCTTCTCAAGGACCTTCAGCATGATCTGCAATTGACCTATCTTTTTATTGCCCATGATCTTTCGGTTGTTGAATATATTTCTGACCGGGTTGCAGTCATGTATCTTGGCAAGATTGTTGAGATTGCTGATTCGGCAGAGCTCTATGCCAATCCGAAGCATCCCTATACGAAAGCACTGCTCTCAGCAATTCCCAATCCCGAGCCCGGAGCAAAGAAAGAACGGATTCTGTTGAACGGAGATTTGCCAGGGCCTCTGGAGATTCCTGCGGGATGCGGGTTTCATCCACGATGTCCTGCTGCGATGCCGGAGTGCAGTTGTAAGGAACCGAATCTTAAAAAACTTGAAAATACTGATCGCCATCAGGTAAGCTGTCTTCTCTATGAATAATACAAACAATCAAAAAAAGAGGCGGGGATGTTTTCGCAACAGTTGTCTTGGCCTCATCATCCTTGTTGTGGTGCTGGGGGGCGTCATGTTCTGGGCGCTTCGCTCTTCACACAGCCTGCCTGACCGCTTTGTGCTTACCATACCGATAAGCGGAACGGTCAATGAGATCCGTCATGAAAGCTCCTCGCTTCCGTTTGTCTCTTCCCGCGAGTCACTCTCTCTGCAGGATATCTTGTTTATGCTTGATCATGCAGCGACCGATGAGCGAGTCAGGGAGGTGCTTCTTGATATCGGAGGGCTGCAGGCGACTCCTGCAAAAATAACTGAAATGAGCCAGGCGGTTGAAAAGGTACGCCGAGGCGGAAAAAAAGTCACCGCCTTTCTTCACTCTGCCGAGGATAACGATTATCTCCTGGCCACAGCATGCGACTCCATCATTATCGAACGTGGCGGATTTCTTCTGCTCGATGGGCTCAAGTCCGAAACGCTTTTTTATACGACTCCGCTTGCAAAATTAGGTATCGTCTTTCAGGCGGCTCAATGGAAAAAGTACAAGAGTGGTATCGAGCCATTTCTACTCACAGAATCAAGCAAAGAGTCGCTTGAAGAGATTAATGCGCTGCTTGACGAGGTGTTCGATCACTATCTTGGTTATGTGTCGAAACGCCGCGGAATCAGTCAGGACTCTTTAAAAGCGCTTATGAATAATGAACCGCTGATGTCGGCACAGAGAGCAAAAACACTCAGACTGGTTGACGCTGTCGCTTCATCCTGGGAATTGCAGCGATCCTTGACGAGGAAAATAACCGGAAAGGAGCTTACAAGTGATAATGATGCTTATATCCATGCCGGTCAGTACCGTTCTGCTGTGGACTGGCCCCTGAAGAGTGACAGTGACGAAAGCATAGCGGTGGTTACACTTTCAGGTATGATTGTTCGTTCAGCAGGGGGGGGCGCTGCGGAAATGAGTGAAGGCATTGATGTTGAAACACTGAGAAACTCCCTTGAAACGGTATTGGAAAACAAAAAGGTCAAAGCAATTGTTCTGCGTATTGACAGTCCGGGAGGCGATGCGCTTGCGTCAGCCGATATGCTTCAGATGCTTGATTCTGCTGCGGTCAAGAAACCTCTTGTTGTTTCCATGTCCGGTGTGGCGGCTTCCGGCGGCTATATGGCAGCTCTTGCCGGAAAAACCATCTACGCCGACCCTCTGACAATTACCGGATCCATAGGAGTCTATGCCCTGAAACCAAATATCAAAGGGCTTGCTGAAAAAATCGGACTTGGTCGTACCGTTGTGACTCGTGGCAGGTATGCCGATGCCAACACCTTGTTCAAGCCGCTTGAAGGAGATGCATACAGCAAATTTGTCGCGGCATCGGGGGAGGTCTATGACGATTTTATCGGGAAGGTTGCAGCGTCAAGAAAGATGAAGATAGCACAGGTCGACTCCGTTGCCGGGGGAAGAGTCTGGACAGGAAGCCGTGCTCTGAAAACCGGTCTTGTTGATCGGACGGGAGGGCTTTTTGATGCCATCCACGCCGCACAGCTTCTTGCAAAGATCGACCCGGCCAAACACCCTAAGCTTTTGCTCTATCCTGCGCAGAAATCCTGGTGGGAGTTTCTTTTTCAGGGAAATGATTCCGGGTTGGCTGAAAGAATATCGATTGTCATCAAAAAACAGCTGCTGCATGAAATCATTCCCGGGAAGCAGTTCAGTTCCATGGAGGCATACTATGAGATGCTGATGATGTCCGGTCAACTGCACATGCTTGCTGTTATGCCCTGTGAAATCATTATCCGCTGAATTGGAAAACCCCCGCCGCAGTCGCAATGACGACTCTCGTCGGCGGGGGAAATTCTCCTTGTTCCGTTAAAATTTGTAGGTCAAAGAACTCTGAGCCCTGAATGCATTACTGGTTGGGTCGTTTTTGTACTCGGTTTTCCACTCTGAAAGCTGTATTCCAATGATCAGGTTAGGCGTCAACTTATTGATGACGTTGGCGAATATGGTTTGATTCAGCGAACGTGCGCTGGGAGCTACATCGCTGTCATTCGGGTCATCCACACCAGCGCCAAAGCTGATGGCTGTTACAGGGTTCACGTTGCATTTCAGTGCCGCCCATCCACCATGCGAACGGATATTTCTGGGATCGCTTGCCACAGCAGCGTTTACCCCCTGACCGATTCCTCCAAGAAAATCATCAAGGTTTGATCCGGTAAAGTATTCACCGGCAAAGAGAAGCTGTTCATTGAGCGGCATGGTCATTTCAAGATTGCATGACCATGTATCAAGCGTTTTGAAGTTCCCTGTGTTACTGATATCCCACTCCTCCTGACCGTAATGCCCTGAGACGGCAATGGTTGCCGGCTGGCTCCTTACAAACAGCGGTTCAGAAAAAGCAAGACGTCCCTGGATGGTGGGCATGGCGGCGTCTTTGCCTGTATCAGCCTGAAAAACACTTTTTTCACCAATATTTCTTGAGGCAGCTGCAGCAAGTTCAAGACGTCCTTCGTTCCCGGCAGCAAAGCCTTTGGTGATCCGTAGCTGTGGGTGACGTGAGCCGATATTGCCTGCATCCCACATCAGCGCCACATCGTCAACAAAAGGGATCTGTGAAGAAACAATATCCCAGGTCTGGCCCGCAAGAATGCTGAAGTCTGACGCGGGCCAGTAGGCCTTGAGAAATCCATGACGCAGTCTGGGACTTGTGTTGTTCTCTGTGCCGATAGCAGTCAGAAAATCCATTTCGATATTGCCGGAAAGCTTCATGGCATCGGTATCAGGGCCGTTGAGATTCAGGCCGAGTCTCGTAGCTCCACCGGTAAGATTCCATTCGCCGTCACTGATTCTGCTGTTATGAGGCAGAGCCCAGAGAGCGTAATTGCCGGAAAGGATAGGATTCGTATCGTAGGATGCATCAAAGCGGACAAATCCATAAAGTTGGACTTTTGCGCCGGAAGCCGATGATACCGAAAGGGTGTTGGGAGTTGTCGCTGCTGGAGGAACGGTTTTCACCAAAGCTTTCAGTTCGGCAAGTTCCTGTTCCAGTCGATTGATGCGTGCATCAACGGTTTCTGAGGTTTGGGCTGCATAAACAGGTGCAGCGGTGAAGAGTGTGCCGGCAAGCAGCAGGGTGTAACCGAGTTTTCCCCTTGCGTTCATAAAGGTATTCCCTATGATTGATTAAAAATTTTATAGCCAGATTGTAAATATAGGGAGACAGTGAGTAATTTCTGTACTGTTTTTGGGAGAAGCCGGTATGAGGACTGTACAATCAGAAGCTCCAGAAATCCCGGTCGAGGTTACGATATTGAATGCCCTGAATGAGATGCTTCATGGCAATGTGTTCAGAGCTGTCAAGGTCGGCTATGGTGCGGCTGACTTTAAGGATGCGGTCGTGTGCCCTTGCTGAAAGATTCATGTTGTTCATGGCATCCATAAGCTTCTGGGCACTCTGTTTGTCAAGCTTGCAGAACATTTTGATCAGTTTGGTACTCATCTGTGCATTGGTATAGATGACTGGTGAAGCAAGATCGGCAAACCTCTCCTTCTGGATTTTTCTTGCTGTTATGACCCGCAGGCGGATTGTCTTGGAGGATTCAGAGGCTAATGAGGAAAACAGGTCGGTATTTTCAACTTTTGGCACATCAATATGGATGTCAATGCGGTCCAGCAGCGGTCCGGAAATTTTGGCAAGATAACGCTGAATCTGCTTGGGAGGGGCGGTCAGGATCCCGTCAGAATCTTTCAGTGCCCCTGCAGGGCTTGGATTCATGGCTGCAATAAGCATGAAGCCTGCCGGATACCTTGTCGTGACTGAAATTCTCGAAACAGTGACTTCACGCTCTTCAAGGGGCTGGCGGAGCACCTCAAGGGCATTTCTGGAAAATTCAGGAAGTTCATCAAGAAACAGGATGCCGTTATGAGCAAAGCTCACCTCTCCAGGTTTTGCGGTTGAACCTCCTCCAATCAGAGCAACATTGCTTGTTGTATGGTGTGGGTTGCGGAAAGGTCTGGTAACCATAAGAGGTCTCTCTTTTTCAAGCAGGTTGGCAACCGAATAGATTTTTGTGGTTTCAAGTGACTCTTCAAAAGAAAGAGGGGGTAGAATGCTCGGCAACCCTTTTGCCAGCATGGTTTTTCCGCTGCCGGGCGGACCGATCATAATGACATTATGACCTCCGGCCGCAGCAATTTCAAGTGCTTTTTTTGCTGCACCCTGGCCCTTTATATCAGAAAAATCAACAGGATACTCCTCCTCAGAGGTAAACAACTCCTCAATATTGACGGTTACAGGAATATGCTCACTCTCTCCCTTGATCAAAGAAACAGTCTCATTCAGGGTTTCGACCCCATAGACTTCGATGCATGCATGTGCGGCAGAGACTGCCACAGCCGCTTCAGGAGCATTTGAAAGCGGGACAATAAGGCGTTTTATCTGTTCTTTACCCGCCATAATGGCTACTGGAAGCGCTCCGTTAATTCTTCTTACCGAACCGTCGAGAGCAAGTTCACCCAGAATCAGTAAATCTTCGAATTCGAGAGAGATAAGCTGAAGCGAACCAAGCAGGCCGATAGCAATCGGAAGATCGAACGCGGTACCTTCTTTCTTTATATCCGCAGGGGCAAGATTGACGGTGATTTTTTTTGGAGGGAAGGAAAATCCTGAATTTCGGAGAGCCGTAAGAATTCTCTCCCTGCTCTCCCTGATGGCATTGTCCGGTAGACCGACGACCGTAAAAGAAGGGATGCCCCCCGTCACATTGGTTTCAACCGTAACCCTGATGGCATCAATACCAATCAGGGCCGCAGCGTTGAGAGTGGAAAGCATGTATAAATAGTTAAGTAATTTCTTTATTTATACGTAATTTATACAAAAATCAGATAGTTTTCTAATTTTTTTAAAATTCTATGGGTTAGAAAGCGATCATCTATGATCACTGAAAAGTGAAATACCGTGCTTTATCTATTTATGGGGAGAGGTATAACTTCTCTCGCAGAAATAATCTTGGGTGAAATATTTTACAGGAGGGAATACAAACTTCTTTCCGACAAGCTTAAGGGTGACTTTGGTAATAAAAGTGATGGTGTCAAGGAAGAATCAATCAAGCATGAAAAGGCAGTTGCTTATATGGCCGAAGAAAACAGATATTTTTTCAAATACAATTTTTGTTAATGCACCACTAAAAAAAAGCAGGCAACTCAGTATTGAAACCTTATTCTACCTTATTAGTCCTATATGTCATATATGTCCTATAGGAAGTTATAAAGAAAAAAAATGAGGCTTCGTGAAAAGCCTCAAAAGTAAATAAGGGAAATCGGAATAGAAAAAAACGAATTTATTCCTGCACTCTATACTGTTCAATACTTTCACCACTTTTTTCAACATTCTTAACCCAACCCGGCTTAGGGCCTCTGCCTACCCAATACTCAGTGTCACTTTTCCTGAACTTTATAACAGACGGGCTTTTTGCTGAAGGAGATTTTACCGTTTTTCCTTTTCGCTGAAGCTCTTCAACCGTAATATTGAAGTTTTCGATTTTGTCCTTAATCTCTTTAATGATGGCAAGTCGTTCGTTTCTGATAATATCATCTGCTTCTCTTTGAAGCTCAGCTATTCTCGATTTGATTTCTGAAAGTTTTGTTGAGGACATAATTCGTTAATTTATAATTGTTTAAACGTTTTCTTCCTTTTTAGGGGAATTAAGGATAAATGTAGTAAAAAAATAATAAACAAAAAGGAGTTAATTCTGAGAAATAAGATACTCCTGTTCAATAATCGGAATTATCTGTGATTCAGTTTCAAAAAAGACAAAGATAATGGTTGATTTAATGAAACTTCATTCAAATATCTGGTAATAGTTATTCAGATCAGAAGTTTTCTACCCAGTTGTGCGCAATCCTCCTGATATGGCGTTGACGGTCAGGAAGAGTTCCAGCAGCAGAGTGTCTGACTCTTCCTGTTTTCCTGTATTGTGCAGTTTTCTCCACTCTTTAAGTAACTTGATTTGCTGATGGTGAAGCATGTCAAGTCCTTCTTTACGGAGGGCGATAAATTTGTTGACATTGAGCCGTTGGGTTTCAAGAGGCTCGGCAAAAAGTATTTCGATATATTTTTTTGTTCGATGGTATTCTGCTTCAATCATACCGAGAATGCGTTCCCTGATAACGCTGTCACCGACCAGCGAAGCATACTGGTGCATGATGTTCAGGTCGGCAGATGCCAGACTGGTGTCGGCATTGCTGATGATGTAGCGAAGAGGCGGCCAGACGTGGCTTCGGTTGAGGATTTCCTCAAATGTTTCAGGTGCGCTGTTCTCCAGAAACTCAAATGCCGAACCGACACCGTACCAGCCTGAAAGGGAGAAGCGTGCCTGGTTCCAGCTGAAAACCCAGGGGATGGCACGCAGGTCTTCAAGGCTTGTTTTTCCGCTTCTTCGTGAAGGTCGGGATCCTATTCTTGTTGATTCAATAATATCAATAGGGGTGGCTTCACGGAAAAAAGTTAAAAATCCATCTGCGCCGATCAGCTTTCTGTAAGCCTGGTTGCTTTTATCGGCTAACATGTCCATGACCGGTTCAAGGGGGTGCGCTCTTTTTTCTCCCACTCTCTGTCTGACAAGCACTTCAGCTGCTCCAGCCATGAAAAGTTCAAGATTGTACACAGCACTGATGCGGTTGGCATACTTCTGGGCGATAGTTTCGCCTTGCTCGGTAAAGCACATTCCGGCATTGAAGGAGCCCCAGGGTTGTGCCCGGATGAAGCGGTGAGTCGGTCCTGCTCCCCGGCTGATGCTTCCACCTCTTCCATGAAAAAACAGAATATCAGTTTCACAAACTCCCCCAGTTTCAAGCAGTGCTTCCTGAGCGCGGTAAAGCGTCCAGGTGCTTGAAAATATTCCCCCGTCCTTGTTGCTGTCGCTGTAGCCGATCATAACCTCCTGGAGCTTTCTTTTTTTTCCAGTTGCTGTTTTTCGGTATTCGAGACTTCGTTGTGTCACTGGGTGGCAAAGAAACGCATGCAGTATCGCAGGGCTTTTTTTCAGATCTTCAATGGTTTCAAAGAGCGGGACGACAGGGAGTAAACAGGCATCTCCACCCTCGGTCGGAGTCATCAAGCCCACTTCCCTGGCAAAAATATAGACAATAAGAAGGTCAGAGACCTCCCTGGTCATGCTCACAATAAGTGAGCCAAGAGCACCGGTGCCGTATTGTTTGGTATGGTTCACTAAAACCCTGTAGCAGGAAAGCACTGTTTCTGCTTCAACTCCAGCCGTCATATCCGGATGGGTAAATGGTCGGGGTGACAGAAGTTCCTGGTCAAGGAAGGCTCTTCTTGCAGGCTCATCCCATTCCAGAAAATCGCTGCCGTTCATACCGGCAGCACTCATCAGCTGTGCAAGGGCAAGCTCATGGATGTGGCTGTTTTGACGGATATCAAGTGTCCCGAGATGAAATCCGAATGTCTGTACGATTCTGTAAGCCGGTCTGACTTCCATGTCAGCAATATGCTTGGCTCCGACGGCAAGCAGTGACTCCCGTAAAAGCGAAAGATCCTCAAGAAGTTCGTATGATCCGCGGTAGCTGCCTGTTTCGTCTGACAGAGAAGCCGGATCAGATGTATCGGTTTCATAAGGAAGAGATGCGATCATAAGGTTCAGAAACTGGCGCCAGGGTTCATGCCGGTTTCTATGGATCGCCTTGTATCCAGCTGTTCCGAGCTTTCTGCTGAGGATTTCGATGCGCTGGTTCAGTGCTTCCCCTGGAGGCTGCAGTCTTTCGGAAAGACTTAATTTTGAGGCCAGGTCACTGAGATGATGCACGACAAGCGTCAGTGCGTTATGGCGCATTTCGGCAAGAGTCTCTCTGGTGACTTCAGCGGTGACCAGTGGGTGGCCGTCACGGTCGCCGCCAACCCAGCTTCCGAAGCTTATTCGGGGTAGATTTCGCGGGTCGGAGAGCCGTGCGGTATCAAACCCTGTTGCATTCCATGCCTGCAGAAGGCGTTTGTCAAGCATGGGCAGAACTTCAGAAAAAATATTATAGAGGTAGTGAACGACATTTCTTCGCTCAGCCGAAACCTGAGGTTTTTCGACAAGGATTTCTCCCGTTCTCCAGAGTCTCTCCATGACCACCTTGATCTCATTGCGGATTTCAAGCTGTTCAAGCGGAGTCCACATCTGATTTTCCCGTTTCACCAGAAGCAGATAAAGCTGCCGGTGCTGCTCAAGCACAGTTTTTCGTTTTGCTTCAGTGGGATGTGCAGTCAGTACGGCCTGAATAACGACCTCAGGGAGCAGGGAGGAGATTGTTGTTTCCGATATTCCAAGTTTTTGAAAACGCTGCAATGTTTTACCCCAGAGACCGGTGAGATGCGATAGTCCGTTTTCAGCTTCAAGTGCACGCCGGTTCTGGGCGGCGGAGTTCTCTTCAGCCATGTTGAGCAGCTGAAAAAAAATGGAAAATGCCTGAAGGGCGCGCTCGGAATTAGGATAGTTTTCAAGGGGTATTCCAGCATGATTCCAGGGGAGGTGGTCTGCCAGTTCATGATCTCCAAGGTCTCGGAGAACCTCCTGAAAGCATTGGAGAAGAAAAAGAAAATCGCGTTCTGCTTTTTCAAAATCGATAATACTGCTGGTTGTTGTTATCATGCAAAAACAATTATCGGGTTAATGGAGGACTTTCTGCAGTATTCGAAAAAAATACTTGAGTTGCAAATTATGGAACCTTTGCGCTATCCGCCTGTCTTCAAGGATGGGTATGCTCCTCAGGTTTCATAAGATAGTGATGTATAAACACACCTTTTTAAGCTTTCTGTTTGTCAACATTACTATTTATGCTTATCTTGATACATAATTTTTTGGGTAAGCCACTAACACCTAATTCATTACCAGTCATGGACAACAAATCAAATGGTAAGCTTATTGCAGTAGCATTAGGCGGGGCTCTCTTGATGGGGTCTCTGTTTTTCGGTTTGTCATTTTTAACCGGGTACAAGGTGCCGGCTGAAAACATTTCAGTAATATTAACTCCATTGCGCTCCTTTGCGGGATGGTTTTTGTTAATATTTTGTGCCTCTCTTATTATTATGGGTCTCGGTAAAATGTCATCGAGAATCAGTGATAAGTGGTTTTTAAGTTTTCCTCTCAGTATTATTGCCATTGTTGCGGTCATGTTTGCTCTGCTTTGGCTGAGACCTTCGGGGATTTTATTGTCAACCACAGGTCGTACGACCACTCTGGATGGCAAATACATTCGTTCTGTCAAAGAGTTGACTGCTTTTCTTGAAAAACCAGCCTCAGGCGTCACGGCTCATCCAGTGCCAGCCGGTTTTGATTTTGCAGCCGCAAAGACTCTTACCGATGGACGTTGCAACAAATGTCATACGCTTTCATCTGTTCAGGATGCGTTCAGAACCAAGTACAAGAAAACAGGTAAAGTTGATGTCGTTGTCAATCGCATGCAGACGAATGCCGGCTCAGGTATAACCCCTGATGAAGCAAAATCAATCGTTCTCTATCTCGAGAACAAGTTCTGATTGCTGCAGTTTTTTTCAGTAAGTCATCTTTCATTAAAAAAGCCTCTGAGCGATCCTCCGAGGCTTTTTTAATCTTTTTTTTCAACGAGAGCTTGTATAGTTGACTGAGACGGTTTCGGTTATTCCGCCTCTTGCTTTCCACTCTGTTCTGACATGGAGTGACCTTGGCTGAAGAGCCTCGACAAGGTCATCAAGAATTTTGTTGGTGATGTTTTCATAAAAAATACCGGCATTGCGGAATTCGAGAAAATAATATTTCAACGATTTCAGCTCGATGCAGGTTTTATCAGGGATATAACTGATGGTTATGATTCCAAAATCAGGAAGTCCGGTTTTAGGACAGACAGAGGTAAACTCGGGGTTGACGATTTCGATCGTGTACTCCCTGTCGGGGTAGCTATTGTCGAAGAGTTCAAGGATTTCTTTTTTCATGGGATGTCGGGATGTTAATAAAGATTATTCTGGCTTTTTACAGGTAAATGAGCTTTTTCGATGCAAAATAGAAATCCGTAGCGATTTAACCCGAATTTCGTTGATTTTTTGTTTCAGGAAATAAATGGTAGGAAAATATGCATGAATCTCATGAATCCTTTGAAGGATATGGTCAGGAATTACGGCTTCTTTATAAGGCATTAGAGGCTGAATATGATCTTGCTGAATCGCTCTACACCTTCGGAGGGCACTCTTTCAGTTTTCTAAGTGTTCTTGACAGTTATGCGCTTCTTGATAGAATATCACCTGAAGAGTTCATCAAAGACGAACAGATGCCTTATTGGGCTGAAATATGGCCCTCTGCTGTAACGCTTTCGTCATTTATAGCTGATGAACTTTCTCTTAAGGGTTTACGGGTGATTGAGATAGGCGCTGGTGTAGGTATGGCTTCGACAGTTGCCGCATGGAAAGGCGCACAGGTGCTGGCCACAGATTACTCTCTTGAGGCTCTTCGTTTTGTGCGCTATAACGCCCTGAAAAACAGGGTGACTTTTGAAAACGAACAGCTTGACTGGCGCATGGTGAAGTGCAGTGAACAGTTTGATCTGCTGTTTGCAGCAGATGTCCTTTATGAGAGGGTGAATCTGCTTCCTATTGTGACAGCAATTGATAAACTTCTGAAACCGGATGGCGCTGCATACCTTGCAGATCCGCGAAGGCGACTTGCAGAGCAGTTTCTTGAGCTCGCAGCGGAAAATAATTTTTCCATAACCTCTTTTCCGAAAAAGTTTACTGGAGGCACAAAGGATGTTGCTGTGAATATTCACAAAATGACAAGGCAAAAGAACGGTCAATGAAGCGTATGGAAAAGGAGTTATCGGTTTGCTGGCGGTATGATGCCGGACGAGGTGCCCTTATCTGGCAGCTCATGTTTACTGAAACCGGCGAACTTGTCGGTCAGAAGCGATTTACTTCCACCCGAAAGGCACTCTTCTTCTGTATTGATATCATGACAGGTGATGTTGTTCGCGATGATTTTCTGTTGATGGATCACCTTCATCCTGTTCCTGCTGGCGAAGGGTGGTTTGTAGGTCTTGAAACGACCCTTGATAATCTGGTCTATTGCTATGCCAGTCACTCTCAGAGCCCGGAACATCAGGGAATATGGGCGATTGATTTTTGGTCGGACAAGGTAATCTGGTCACGGCCTGATATTGTTTTTGCCGCAAATCTTGATCATGCATTTCTTGTCTATCAGCTTTCGGTTTTCGGCGGTTTTCCGGAACGGCATTTTCTGCTCATTGATCCCTTTACAGGCCGGGACATTCGCTCCTTTGGCCTCGACAGTTCTGAAGTTAATGCTTTAAGGCAGGAGGTTGTGCAGGAGGAAGACCGCCAGCAGGTTATTCTTCCGGATGTTGTGACGGAAGAGATAACCGATGTGCGTCTTGCCATGCATCGTCTTGGTATTGACGAAACCATCCGCTGTGAATGTATTGTTCAGTGGCCATTGACGGTTGCCGCTTTGCACGAACAGGATGCCTTGACAGGCCTGTGGAACTCATCTCTTAAAGTTTGGAAAATGGATTCACTTATCTACACAGACTCTATGGAAGTGAGTGTCGAAAAACCCTTTCTCAACAATTTTCTGATCAGGAAGGAAAATTTGTATTACCTTAAAAATAAAGAGGAATTGGTCTGTGTTGCGCTTTCATGAAAAATTCATCGACATCCCCCTTACTTGACCTCTTGCAGGAAGGCTCACTTTCTCTCGGTGATTTTCTTGGCAAACTCAAGAGCAGTAACAATCTTTCATTGAATACCGTTATTGCCTACAGAACTGATATTATACAGTTTTTTTCCTTTCTTTATCGTCATTTCGATCTTGAAGATATGACTGGGTTTGATCCAGAAAGGGTAACACCTGTCGATGTAAGGCTTTTTATGGTTTCATTGATCGAGCGTGGCATTCAGCAGCGATCCATTGCCCGGAAAATTGCGGCAGTCAAATGTTTTTACCGCTATCTTCAGGAAAACGGCCATATCAAGAGCTCAGTGTTTACCTATATTACAGCTCCAAAGTTTCCACGGCGTGTTCCTGGTTTTTTAACGGAACAGCAGACTGAAAAGCTCTTCAATGAAGTCCTGCCGGATAGGATGAACGAATGCAGTGATCTCAACAATAACGTGACCGAAGAATCTTTTGTCCTGGAACGTGATCGCAGTATGCTTGAGCTGCTCTATGGCAGCGGGCTTCGTATTTCAGAGTTGATTGGGTTAACTATGGAGTGTCTTGATCTTGGCAGTGGATATGTGAAGCTGACAGGAAAAGGGAGTAAGCAGAGAATTGTTCCAGTAGGGAAGGCGTGCAGTGAAGCACTTAAAAAATATTTTGAAGTACGGAGAAACTTCTTTAGAATAAGTATGAAAGGAAAGGATGAGGCCTTACGGTATGTTTTTCTAACTAATAAGGGAAAAAAGCTTTATCCTGTTCTTATACAAAGAGTGACAAAAAAATACCTCGTTTCAGTTTCGGAACAAAAACAGAAAAATCCACATATACTGCGCCACAGTTTTGCTACGCATCTTCTGAACAGTGGAGCTGATCTTACAAGTGTCAGTGAGATGCTTGGGCACAGCAATCTTTCAACTACCGAAATTTATACTCACGTTACTTTCGAGCGCTTAAAGGAAGTTTACCGGAAAGCGCACCCAAACGCATAGGTCTATGGTGAGCTCCGGATAATTTTTAAACCGGACTCTTGTTCCTTCATAACGTTCACCTTATTTCAACGGAGATTATTATGACAAAAGCGGTCGTCAGTGATGCTGTAAATGTTAAGGTTACCTTACGGCACTCCAATAATCATAACAACATAGAAGAGTATGCCCGAAACGCAGTACTCTCCCTTGTTAAACTGTATCCGGGGATCATCAGTTGTCATATTATACTGGATCATCAGAAAAATGACTTTGAAAAGAACAAGCTTGCCGAGATCACGGTGCATGTGCCGCAAAATGTTCTTGTTGCCAAGGAATCCGGTGCTGCTTATGAGCAGACTATCGACAACTGCGTTGAGGCATTGGGCAGGCAGCTCAAAAAATACAAGGAAAAATTAGCATAATGAACATGTCGTGAGTGAGAGGCTGCAGGGTGGAAGTGCTTCGCCCTGCAGGGTTTTCTGAAGTTATTTAACACGTCGAACGCAAACACTATGAACTTTGATCAAAAAGGATTAAAAAAGCGATCCATAACGGTCGCCTATTTTTTTAATACGATCGACGCAAAGTACGATATTAAATTTCGGCGTCTGAACGAAGTCGATGAACAGAAAAGGCGGATTTTTGAGCGTGATCTTCATCGTCCTGGACTTGCTCTTGCCGGATTTACCAATCTGTTCACCTACAAACGGGTGCAGATTCTTGGGAATACCGAAACCCGATTTTTAAATCACCTCGATGAACAGGAAAGAAATCGGGTGTTTGAAAATCTCGTACAATTCAAAATACCCTGCATTATTCTTACCAGTAACAACAAACTGCCCCAGACTCTGCTTGATATGGCCACCAAAGCGGGGATTCCTGTCTTTGTGACACGTCTCTCTTCGACCAAAACCATCTATTTCGTCACTGGTTTTCTTGATGATCAGTTTTCTTTTTACCAGCAGTATCATGGCTCTATGGTCGACGTCTATGGCGTAGGTGTGCTTCTTGTCGGTAAAAGCGGTCTTGGGAAATCTGAAATTGCACTCGATCTTGTTGAAAGGGGCCATGGTCTTGTGGCTGATGATGTCGTTGTTATCCATCGGAAAGGGGAGTCAATGATACTCAATGCCCATAGAAACAATATCATTGACCATTTTATGGAAATCCGCGGCCTCGGAGTCGTTGATGTTCGTGCAACCTTCGGTATTAGGGCAATTCGTGATGTCAAGGAGGTACAGGTTGTTGTTGAACTGCTTGAATGGGATAAAGAGATGGTCTATGAACGGCTGGGCCTGGATACCAAATTCATAAAAATACTTGGTGTTGAAGTGCAACTGGTACAATTACCTATATTTCCCGGTAAAAATATTACCGTTATCATAGAGGTGGTTGCCCTTAATTCTCTTTTAAAGCGATATTCAAACTATGTGGCAGCCGAGGCCCTGACCGACAGGATTAAAAATGTGATCAACAGTGACCAAACACAGAACAATATTCATGATTGAAACATTTTCTCACAGGGTTTCCATAGCCTTCAGACTTGCAGCTTTCCTGTCCGTCATCGTCATGGTGCTATCGTTTTTGTCCTGCAGCCGGCACAATGGGAGTCATGGAAAAAGCGGCAAGGGAAGCGCAGCCATGGATTCCACTCTCGTTATCGCCATGCTCGGGGACGCGGATTATCTTAATCCCGTTATCGGCGCAACAGTTACCTCAAGTAATATTTTTGGCCTTATCTATCCCTCTCTGCTGCAAAGTGAGTTTGATACGACGACCGGTCTAATGAACTATATGGCCCTTGAAAAAAAACTGCGGGAAGTAACCCCGGGTCAGGGCAGAAAAACACCTAAAGGAGCACTCGCCAGGAGCTGGAGTTTTTCTGATGATCATAAAACAATCACCTACACTCTCAGAAAAGATGCCTTCTGGGATGATGGAAAGCCCATTGTGTCAGCAGATTTCAAGTTTTCCTATCAGCTCTATGGTAATCCCATGATTGCCAGTGCCCGGCAGCAGTATCTTGCAGAGCTGGTCGGTGCCGACAAAGGCAAGGTTGATTTCGATAAAGCCATTGAAACGCCCAATGATACAACGCTTGTTTTCAGGTTTTACAAACCGGTGCCCGAACATCTTGCACTTTTTCATACATCACTGACACCTCTTCCTGCCCATCGCTGGAAAGATGTGAAACCTGATGATTTTCGTCACTCCCCGCTCAATCTTGACCCACTTGGAGCAGGCCCATATAAGCTGAAGAACTGGCAGCAGCAGCAGGAAATTGTTCTGGTATCCAGCCGCAGGTCGAATCTTCCGAAACCTGGCAATATTCCAGCGATCTCATTCAAGGTAGTGCCTGATTATACAGTCAGGCTGACGCAGCTTCAGACCGGTGCCGTTGATGTTGTCGAAAATATCAAACCGGAAGATTTTACTGCTCTTGTAAAGGCCAATCATCAGCTTGAGATTAAAACGGTCGGTCTGAGAGTCTATGACTACGTCGGCTGGGCTAATATCGACCAGGCAGAGTACAGGAAAAGCGGCACCTTCAAACCTCACCCCTTGTTCGGTGCTGCTCGTGTGCGACTCGCCCTTACGACAGCTATCGATCGCCAGGCCATCATCGACGGCTACCTCAAGCAGTATGGTGTGGTCTGTAACAATGATATTTCACCCTCCCTTAAATGGGCATACAATAACCGGATTATCCCTCACGCCTTTGACCCTTCCAAGGCTTCAACTCTCCTGAAGGCTGAAGGGTGGGTTCCTGGCCCGGACGGTATTCTTCAGAAAAATGGCAGAAGGTTCAGTTTTGTGCTCTATACCAATGCCGGTAATGCCCGAAGAAACTATGCAAGTGTCATTATTCAGCAAAACCTTCGTGCCATCGGTATCGACTGCAAGCTTGACGTTCAGGAATCCAATGTCTTTTTTGAAAACCTTCAGGCCGGAAAACTTGATGCATGGATGGCAGGCTGGTCGATCGGTCTGGAAATTGATCCTCTTGATGTGTGGGGTTCTGATCTCAAAAAGAGCCGCTTCAATTTTGCGGGTTACCGCAATCCGAGGATTGACGAACTTTGCGAGCTTGCAAAGCAGAAAATGAACCCTCTGGAAGCAAGGCCCTACTGGCTTGAGTATCAGGAAATCCTTCATCGAGATCAACCGATCACCTTTCTCTACTGGATCAAGGAGACACAGGGATTCAACAAAAGAATTCAGGATGAGGATCTCAATATTTCCGGCACTTTCTACAATGTTGACGACTGGAGACTGCGGCCTTCAGCAAATATCGCACAATAGCTACCTATAAAACACCAAACAATACTGCAGCTCCCGGCACTCCACCGGGGGCCTTCGCGTTACTGCGAAGGCAATGATCAGGGTTGTGGTGCAGTTGAAAATAACTGATCCTCGATTTTTAAATATCCCAGTAATTCAGGACTTCAGGTTGTAGCAGTTAATGGATGCTGTTACGGTAGATCGAATAAGCCCGATCAAGGCGACTATTTCAAATATTGCGGCCAGGCTTTCTGGGCATTTATCTCTGGAAACGTGAATCTTTATACAGACATAATTGAGCCATTAGGGCACAAGGCCAGAGAAAAAAACGAAGAATTTCAGCTATCCTATGCCCCCCCGTACTCCAACGGGGTTTCGTATTTCTCCGCCCTGAGCCGTTCCCGTAACCACAGATGTCAGGGAAGGCGGATACAACAGGAATGACTTGTCGAAATAGAAAGGATTGTGTAAATTCTGTTTCAGAATCCCCTGTTTTCGTGTCCTCGTTTCCAGGAGGTTTCTTAAGCCTCCGATTCGCCCTCGGAGGCTTTATTTTTCCTGAAAATGTTGCTTTTTGTACGGAATCAGGTTTTTTCAGCTTATGGGTTTTACGTGGCAAAATAGCGTGTTATGCTGATCTATATTCTTAAACGGCTTTTGATAGCTGTTCCGTTGATTTTTGGTGTATTGACCCTGACGTTTTTTATTATCAGACTTGCTCCTGGTGATCCTGCGGCATTTTTTATCCAGCCGGGGATCAGTCCGAATGTTGCCGAGCAGATCAGGGCGCAGTATGGCCTTAACGATCCGTTGCCTGTCCAGTATTTCAAATGGCTTGCCAATGTCCTGCAGGGTGATTTCGGACGCAGTTTCAGCCGGGCCCAGCAACCGGTCTTCGATGTTATAGCCGAAGCACTGCCGATAACAGTGACTATAGCGGGACTGACCCTGATTGCAAATTTTACCTTCGGTATTCTTATCGGTATTATTTCTGCGGTTCGCCAGAACACCTTTCTTGACAGGTTTCTGACCGTGACAGCCCTGTTTTTTTATTCGATGCCCGAGTTCTGGTTTGCATTGATGATGATTATTCTTTTTGCCCTGAAATTTCCTCTCTTTCCGGTTTCAGGTCTGAACGAAATCGGGGCTGAAAGTTATGGTACGATGGGGTTTCTGCTTGACCGGTTCTGGCATCTCGTGCTGCCGGTTACCGTGCTCAGTATTAACGGTGCTGCCGGTATTGCACGCTATGTCAGAGGCAGCATGCTCGAAGTGATCCGGCAGGACTATATTCGCACAGCAAGGGCCAAGGGGTTGCCGGAAAATGTGGTTATTTTCAGGCATGCACTTCGAAATGCGCTCCTGCCGGTCATCACCCTGATGGGAAGTTCATTGCCTTTTATTTTCAGCGGAGCGCTGTTTATTGAGGTTATTTTTGCTTTTCCAGGTATGGGCAGGGTTACGGTAGAGGCTATTTTTGCAAGGGATTACCCGCTCATCATTGCCAATACCTTTATTTCAGGTTCTTTGATAGTCCTTGGCAATCTTTTTGCCGATGTGCTTTATGCCGTTGCGGATCCAAGAATTAAGCTCTGAATTGTTATGACTGATAACCTGTAATGTTTTTTGCTTGAGAATAGAACTGCTTAATACGCCGCCCGATGCCCTTGAGACCAGGATCGAGGAACAGATCCGTCCGCTCTCGATGGATGACTTTGCTGGTCAGCAGCGCTTGACCGATAATTTGAAAGTTTTTATTTCAGCAGCCCGAATGCGGGGCGATGCTCTCGATCATGTCCTGTTGTCCGGGCCCCCGGGACTTGGGAAAACGACCCTTGCCTATATTATCGCCGCTGAAATGGGCAGCAGCATCAAGTCAACCTCAGGTCCATTGCTCGACAAGGCCGGAAATCTTGCCGGACTGCTTACCGGCCTTCAAAAAGGCGATGTCCTCTTTATTGACGAAATTCACCGTATGCCGCCCGCTGTTGAGGAGTATCTCTATTCAGCCATGGAAGATTTTCGTATTGATATCATGCTCGACAGCGGGCCCTCAGCAAGGGCGGTACAGCTTCGTATTGAGCCGTTTACCCTTGTAGGGGCCACGACACGTTCAGGTCTTCTGACCTCACCCCTCAGGGCGAGGTTCGGGATCAGCAGCCGCTTTGATTACTATGCACCTGAACTTCTTGAAGGAATCATCATAAGGGCTTCAGGTATTCTTGGTATTGGTATTGATGGCGAGGCTGCATCGGAAATTGCTGGACGTTCAAGAGGTACACCACGTATTGCCAACAGACTGCTCAGGCGTGCCAGGGATTTTGCACAGGTCGACGGCGTTGAGCGTATCAACCGCTCTATAGCCATGAAGACACTTGACTGCCTTGAAATTGATGAAGAAGGACTTGATGATATGGATAAAAAAATCATGGAGACCATTGTCAACAAATTCAATGGTGGACCGGTGGGGATTGCCTCCCTTGCCGTGTCGGTTGGTGAAGAGCGCGATACCATAGAAGAGGTTTACGAGCCCTATCTTATCCAGGCGGGTTATCTGACAAGAACCACAAGGGGACGGGTTGCAACGCGTCAGGCATTATTACGTTTTTCAACCGGCAGTGGAAGCAATGAATACCCTTTGTTTGATGTGCAGCAGGATCGTTAAGTTATTTTCATACCTGCTTGATCGGCGGTTTTTTTTCTCCTTTGTGCTTGCCAGTGCGATCTGCTCTGTTCTTTTGCTTTCCTCATGCACTGTGCCCCGCACCACTCTTTCCGGAAAGCTGGCTTCTGACTCTCTTGCTGAAGCCACCAAAAGAGAGTTTGTTGCTGCATCGCTGTTGTATGCCCGCGAAGAGTATCAGGGAGCAGCTGATCAATATCAGAAGCTGCTGACTGGAGATCCCTCGAATGCTGCAATTCATTATGCACTGTCAAAAGCTTACGCTGGCCTTGGTGTTGTCGATTCCGCTCGTTTCCACAGCGAAAAAAGTGTTTTACTGAATCCGGGGAATAAATATTATCTAAGCTTTCTTGCCGGGATAGCTCATCAGATGCACGATTACGGCCGGGCAGCCGATCTCTACCGGCAGCTTGTTACTCTTGAGCCGGGCAACGCCGAACCGCTCTCCAGCCTTGCCTTGGAATATCTTGTTGCTGAACAATCCGAAAAAGCCCTCGCGGTGTTTCAGGAAATTCTCGCCATTGATCCGAAGAATAAGACAGCCCAGGCTCAGGTGTTGCTGATGGAAATAAAACTCCTTCATTATCATGATGCAATCACTACAGTAATGGAGATGATTGAGCAGGGAAATGAAAAAGACAAGCTCAGCCTTACTCTTGGGGAACTTTACATGGAGACAGGACAGCATGACCAGGCTGTCAGGACGTTCAGAAATGTACTGCAAGAGCATCCCCGGTTCCTTCCTGCATGGCTTGCCCTGTTTGAGGTCTCGGTGAAGACAAAAAACCGTCCTGTTTTTCTTGAAGATCTTAACCACTTTTACAAGACAAATCAGGTAAGTCTTAAGCAGAAAATTGACCTTGCTAAACTGTTTGTTGTGCGTTCAGCCCAAGACAGCACTTTTGTCGAACCAGCTGTTGCCATGATTGATGAAATCAACAAGCGTCATCCCTTCAACAGCAGCGTCTATGCACTCAGAGCCAATATAAAACTGTTGCATGGTCAGGAAGCCGCTTCCATAGCTGATTTCAAGAAGGCACTGTTATTGGATTCTGGCAATATTGCCATCTGGGAGGATCTTGTTACAGCCTATCTTACCCTGAAGGAGTATCGGCAGGCAGAGAAGACGGTTTCCACCATAAAAAAGCGCTTTCCGATCCGATCACTCAGGTTTCGAGCTCTCGAAGGAGAACTCTGTTTTAAAATAGGTAACCTTAAAAAGGCGACACGGCTTCTTGAAAAAGTGGTACAGCCAGAAGTTGCAAAAAAGGATAAACAAATTTATCTGCAGGCTGGCATTACCCTTGCATCATGCTATGATCAACTTGGGTATCCTGACAAAAGCATTCATCTCTATGAGGCTATTCTTGAGATTGATGCCGGCAATGTTTTTATGATGAACAATCTGGCATATCTTCTTGCGGTGCAGGGAAATGATCTCGCAAGAGCCAAAGAACTTGCCTTAAAGGCTGTTACCGCCGAACCGGAAAATGCCAGCTACCTTGATACGCTTGGCTGGGTACTCTTCAAGTTGGGGGAGTATGACAAAGCCCGCGATATTCTTGACAAAGCAGCGGGAATTGATACTCGAGAGCCAGAAATACTTGATCACCTTGTCCAGGTTTACGAAAAGCTTGGAAACCCTCAGAGGGCGCAGGAGATGAAACAGAAGATCAGGATACTACGGAAGAAGAGCACATCTTGACAAAAAAAAGCCCCGACTTGCGAAGGGGCTAATACAAGGCTTCAAAAAAAATACCTTACTTTGAGGCTCTCTCTCTTGCTTCTGCTCTGACATGATGCGCTCTTCTGTGTGCCTTTCTATGTTCTTTTCTGGCTTTTTTGGCTCTCTTGTGTGCCTTCCTGTCAGCTTTTTCCTCGCCTTTTCTTTCAGCTTTAATCTCTGCTCTTTTTTCTGCTCTTTCCTCAACTTTAGCTTCACTCTTAACTCCAGCAGGTTTGTCAGCGGCGAAAGAAACACCACCAAAAATTCCGGTCATTGCAAGCGAAACAATCATTCCTGCGATCAGGTTCTTTTTCATGAGTATCTATGTTTGTGTTTGTAAGTTCATTGGAACCAGAATTATCCTGCTTCCTATCTACTATTACGCTGCACCATTGAACATCCTTTCAAAAAATCGCTCCGAGAGCTGACTTTTTTTTAGACCAGCAGCTTTGCCATCATATCGAGCAGTTCGCTCTTGCTGATGGGTTTCGTGATGAAGTTATCGCAACCAGCTTCTTTGGCTTTTTCCTTGTCTTCTTTAGAGGTGAATGCTGATTGGGCAATAACGGGCAGTTCAGGCCGCTGGTGTTTGATGAGCTTTGTTGCCTCAAAACCATTCATGATCGGCATTTTCAAATCCATAAGTACCAGATTGATCTCTGGGTGCTGCTGCACAACCTCTACCGCTTCCAAGCCGTTTTCAGCGCAGAGCATGGTGATATTTTCGCCTTTAAGATTTTTTTTCAGCAAAAGGGTGCTGACTTCATCATCTTCAACGATCAGAATACAATGTTCTGAGTGCTGAGTGCTGAGTACCGAGTGCTGAGTACCGGATACTGAGGGCTGGGTATGTACAGGGTTAAAAGGGATGTTAAATGAGAAGGTGCTTCCTGTACCTTCTGTCGATTTTACCTTGAAGGTGCCGCCAAGCATTGCTACGTAGGCTTTGGATATGCTGAGTCCGAGTCCTGAGCCTTCGTGGTTTCGGGTGAGGGTGTTGTCGACCTGGTGGAATCGGTCAAATATTTTTTGTTGCATGTCGTCTGGAATGCCGATTCCAGTATCAGTGACATAAAATTCGAGGGTAGTACCTTGCCTGGTATAGCCGAAGTCGATGGTTCCGGTTCTGGTAAATTTCAGGGCGTTCTGAATGAGGTTGGTCAGAATCTGGGCAAGCTTTCCACTGTCGGTATCAATGATGCTTTCGTTGTCTGGAAGACCAAGGGTGCAGTGTAACTGCAACTTTTTGTTGCTGATTGCGGGCATGAAAAAGGCATACAGATCGTGCAGGACTTTGTTGACTGTGGTTGGCGTGATCTGCAGTTTGGTTTCGCCGGCTTCTATACGCGAAATATCGATGAGGTCATTGATGAGATTGAGCATGCGCTGGCCGCTTTGTTCAATAAGATCGAGATACTCTTCCTGTTCTTCTCCTGTGAGATGCGGCTCTTTGAGCAGTGCTGAAAAGCCGAGAATGCCGTTCATCGGTGTGCGTATCTCGTGGCTGATGTTGGCTAAGAATGCTGATTTCAGGCGGTCACTCTCCTCAGCATGCTCTTTGGCGGCAATGAGCTCTTGCAGCATCTTTTTCTGCTGAGTGATATCAAGCTTGACGGCGACAAAGTTGGTTATTTCACCTTGTTGATTCTGTATACCTGCTATAACAGCCTGATCCCAGTAGAGTTCACCGTTTTTCTTTTTATTCTGCAACTCTCCGCACCACACCTTGCCTGAGAGTATGGTCTTCCAGAGCGTTTCGTAGAGTGATTTCGGCATCAGGCCTGACTTGAGGATGCTGGGTTTTTTACCCCTTGCCTCTTCAGCGCTGAAGCCGGTCACGTGGGTAAACATCGGATTGACATATTCGATGTTGCCAAGGGGATCGGTAATGACCACAATGGCAGGGCTCTGCTCTATGGCGACACTCAGTTTTTTGAGTTGCTGTTCTGCCTGTTCTCGTGCGTTACGGGTTCGCAGCATCGTGATGCCGTATGCGAGGTTGTCGGCAAGCGCGGTGAGTAGTGTGGTTTCCTGTGCATCAAAGGCATTGGGTATTTCTGAGTAGATGGTAATGGCTCCGAATACCCTGTGCTCCGATTTCAAGGGTAGACTCTGAATTGCGGCATAACCTCGTTCGAGTGCCTCACGACGCCAAGGCTTGAACTCTTCATTTTTTTGAATATCACGAATGGTGAAAGGTTTGCCGGTACGGATAGCAAGCCCTTTTGGCCCCTGGCCATAACGTTCGTCAGCCCAGGTTATTCTGGATGTATCGATGTACCCATCTTCGAGCCCTGCCTGGGCAACGACCTGGATGCTTTTAGCCTCGTTCTGTTCCGCATAGCCAACCCACGCCATCCGGTAGCCGCCTACTTCAACCATGATGCTGCAGATTTTTTGCAGTAACTCCATTTCATTGGAGGTATGAATCAGTGCCTGATTGCAATGATTGGTGGCTATCAGTGCGCGGCTCAGCCTGTGGAGTTCGCTTTCTGTTTGTTTGAGTTCACTGATATCGGAGAGAATGACCCGGCATTCCTGACCATTGTCGCTTGCTGCAGCTTCAAGGCGAACGGTACTGACTGTCGGGGTATGGCGGTCTTGAGGTTCAGGATACAGTGACTCAAAAGTCAAAAGCACAAGCTCGCATGATCCCCGTTTTTTCTGGCTGAAAACAGCATCGAGCATTGCTTTGTAAAGGGAGTGAGCCCCGGTGATTATAAAATTCTGGAACTGATTCCCTTGTAACTGAGAACGTTCAACTCCAAGCATGTGGGATGCTGTCAGGTTCGCTTCAAGTATCCTCCCGTCAGGTGCAAGGGTGAGATAGCCGACCGGTGCAAAGTCATAAAGTTCTGTATAGCGTTCCAGACTATCGGCAATTGTTTTTTTTGACTGAACTAATTCATCTCTCGACTGCGTCAATGCCTCCTGCTGCATTTCAAGTTCGATCTGGTAAACCTCCATTTCATGGATCATCCGAATCATGACATCAGTCGCTGTGGAGAGATCCGGTATGGCTATTTGTTTTTGCTGCAGGCGAGCTTCAGCAAGTTCGCGCAGTTCTGAAGCAGTTGTGGGTGTGGTGCTTTGTGGCTTTATTGCCATGGAAGAAAGGTCAAATTTTACGATAGAACAGAAATAAAGATGTCACACCTCTTTTTTTGTTATCCCAAGCACTTGATAATTATCCGCAAAATAAAAAAAATAGCCGAGCTATAGAGACACTTCTATGACTAAAACCAGTCTACTTCCTCCTCGCTCCTCACTCCTCACTCAGTACTTAGTTAGCACTGTTTTAGAGTTTAAGGAGTTTATTCATCATATCGAGCAGTTCGTTTTTGTTGATGGGTTTGGTAATGAAGTTATCGCAGCCAGCTGCCTTGGCTTTTTCCTTGTCCTCTTTTGAGGTGAATGCTGATTGGGCAATAACCGGCAGATCAGGTCGCTGTTGTTTGATGAGCTTTGTTGCATCAAACCCATTCATGATCGGCATTTTAATATCCATAAGCACAAGATTGATCTCTGGGTGATGCTGTACAAGCTCTACGGCTTCCCAGCCGTTTTCAGCGCAGAGAAGAGTGATATTTTCCTCTTTAAGGTTTCTTTTAAGTAAAAGGGTGCTTACTTCATCATCTTCAACAATAAGAATACAATGTTCAGAGTGCTGAGTGCTGAGTACTGAGTACTGAGTAGTGAGGGCAGGGTATTCTGGGTTGTACGGCAGTGTAAAGGTAAAGGTACTTCCTGCGCCCTCTATCGATTCAACCGAAATTGTTCCCCCCATCAGCTCAACGAATCCTTTGGAAATACTCAATCCCAGACCTGCTCCCTCATAAGCGCGGGTGAGCGATATATCCGCCTGGTTGAAGCGTTCGAAAATTTGCGCTTTTTTGTCAGCAGCAATGCCTATCCCGGAATCAATCACATAAAATTCAAGCATGTTACCCTTTCTGGTATAGCCGATGTCAACCCCGCCTTTGGAGGTAAACTTCAGTGCATTCTGAATCAGATTGGTCAAGATCTGGTTCAGCTTAACGCTATCGGTTGTAATAATGCTTTCCTCGTCTGACACTCCTGTTGTACAGCTTAATCGTAGCCCTCGTCTATCTGCTTCATGTTTCGAAAATGCCATAATATCTTGCAAGAGCTTATTGATTGAGGTTTCTGTCATGACTACTTTTACCTCTTTGGCATCAATCTTGGATATATCCATCAAATCATTAATCAAATTCAGCATGCGTTCACCACTTTTATGAATAAGGTCGATATACTCGATCTGTTCCTCTCCAGTAAGATGAGGATCTTTAAGGAGTTCGGAGAAACCTATAATTCCATTCATGGGAGTGCGAATTTCATGGCTGATATTAGCCAGAAATGCTGTTTTTAATCGGTCACTCTCTTCTGCAGCATGCTTGCGCTCGGTGATGTCGTGGATAATAAGATAGATGATTGCTTTGCCTCGTAAGTCAATTTTGCAGCCGAATGCCTCGACATCACTGATTGAGCCGTCAGCTTTTCGATGGGTAAACAAGAAATTGAGCTTGTCTGCACTTTTCCATTTTTCCAGGACCAGACCGATCTCTTCAGGGGGCAAAGTATTAATGTCATGTATGCGCATGGTGCAAAGTTTCTTAACCGGCCACCTATAAAATTCACTGGCCGCCCGGTTGGCATCGATGATGTTGCCGGTTTTCGGGTCAAGAAGAAGCATAATCGCTGAATGGCTTTCAAATAATGCCCTGAATCGTTCTTCACTCTCAACTAAAGCCTTTTCTGTCTGCTTTTGTTCGGTAATGTCGATAACCGTACCGATATAACGAACGACTTCCCCTTTATTATCGCGAAAGGGCTTTCCTCGAGACATTATCCAGTGAACAGAGCTGTCAGGGTAAAAGACGCGATACTTGATATTCACCTCTGTTTCATTGGCGGTTGCCTTTGAAACGAACTCTATAGTTTTTTCCCTGTCATCAGGAAGAATAGAATCTGCCCAGAGTTTGAACGATGGTTTTTCACTGCTCCGCTTCAAACCGTACAGCGTCCATAACTCCTCTGACCAGATATTCTCATTGGTTTTCAGGTTCCACTCCCAAACGCCCGCATGTGCCGCTTCCAATGCCTGAGATAATCTTGCATTACTGGCAATGAGCTCATTCTCGGCGTGCTCTTTTGCCCCCTTGTTTCGCAGCATCGTGATTCCGTACGACACATTGTCCACCAGTGCAGTGAGCAGTTCAGTTTCCTTTGGCGAAAAGGCATTCGGTATATCGGAGTATATGGTAATGGCCCCAAACACCTCACCAGCTGTTTTCAGTGGTAAACTCTGCACTGAAGCATACCCTTGCTCAAGAGCCTGACGTAACAGTGGCTTGAACTTTGGTTCTGTCCGAATATCACAGATATTGCAGGGCTCGCCTGTACGAATAGCTGTTCCAGTAGGGCCATGACCAAGAGTCACATCAGCCCAGGTTATGGTGATTGAATTAATATAGCCATCATCGTAACCTGCCCGGGCCACCGGGCGTATGGTTTTCTCTTTGTCATGTTCAGCATAGCCGACCCATGCCATCCGGTAACCGCCAATGTCCACCATGATGTTGCAGATATGATCAAGTAACTCGAATTCATCCGTGGTATGGATCAGCACCTGATTGCAGCTGTTGGTCGCCATAAGAGCGCGATTCAAACGGTGCAGTTCGATTTCAGTTTGCTTGTACTCCGTAATATCCGAAAGCATAACCCTGCATTCTTGAGCGATTTCACTTATTGCCGCATCAATACGAACAGTTCGGCGTGAGAAAGTCGGGTGTTCCAGAAGCTTAACCTCGCAGTTTCCAGGTACTCCCTTGCTGAACACTGTTTCGAGCAGTTCATCAATTACCCTGTAGTCCTCAGGAAAAACAAATGCTTTCAAGTTCATGCCAGGCAGACCGGCGCGATCAACTCCAAGCATTTTTGTTGCAGTCAGGTTTGTTTTAAGTATGCTGCCGTCGTGCCCGAGAGTCAAATATCCGGTTGGCGCAAAGTCATAAAGCTCAGTGTATACCTCGAGACTTTCTTCAAGCTCAAGCCTGGTCCGGGCAAGCTCCTCCTCCTGTATTTCAAGTTCAATCTGGTGAACATTCAGTTCATGGACAATTTTAAGTATTTCTTCGGGTGAAGACGAAGTGCTGAGTGCTGAAACACCAGTGCTGAAATGGGAGTGCTGATTCGCGAGAGCTGAGTCCTGAGCGGCTAACTTTTTTTGGTGCAGGCGCTCCTCAGCCAGCGGCCGTAGCGCTGATGAGGTGATCGGGTTATTACTTCTCTGCTTTTTTGCCATGAAAAGGTAAATCTCTTGTTGCAGTCAAAGACGAGATGAGCAGCTTTACAGGAGTCTGAAGTTTTCTCCACACTTGTGCTGGTTTACGATCCAGACCTTAAATCTAACAATATTCTAACGAATTATTAATGCATCCCGCCAGCAGCAGCTCAAGCTGGGTTGAGAAATTCGGGGTGTAGAAGTCAAGCACAGGGCCGGAATGTATTCTGGAGAGACGCATCTTCTACTTCTTGATATAGGCGTTGAGGCCTATGGTTACCGGCTTGCCTTCGACCATCACTGAGGTGACCGTGTTGCCATGCGTGCTTGCAACAACCAGTGTTTTTCCTGATGATGAGGGCGTAGGCGTTTCCAGATCAATCTCGATGCAGAGTTTACCGTTTTTGATTTCAACATTCATAGCCATGGTGGTACGGGTTTTTGGTTTGTGTATAGATTGACAATATAGCAAAAAGAAAATCGCTCCTTTCAGCCTGCAGGGAAAGATTGCCCGAGCATTGATTGAGAAATATCAATATGTGTTTCTGTCCCGTCCACGACGTTTCGGCAAAAGCCTCTTTCTTGATACGCTGAAAAATATTTTCGAGGGGAAACGGAACTCAAAAAAAGATGATATTCCTAAGATACGCATCGTTACAATAGAAATTTGGTTTGATAGCAAGGAGGGATCATGGCTTGGATATACTTGATAGTGGCAGGTTTATTTGCGCTTTTCCAGTCATGCAGTTGGACATCACTGACCCAGATACTATTTTTTGCTGTAGTGATCATAGCCAGGATGAGATGATCATGCTGCTTATTAAATAAGTTGCTGGAAACAATCAAAGCTGGTCGACGTTTTTCCGCCAGTTTTTCGGTGAACGGAAAAGGGACTACGACAACATCAAAAGCTTCAAAGGGCATTCCAAGCCTCCTCATCTTCGGGTGAGGACCATTCACTGAGTATATCCTCGACTCCTTTCAGATATTCATCCTCGGGTGAGTTAATTTTTCTGACAATCACATGATCTCCTTTGATTTCATACGCCAGCGTGTCACCAGCTTTCAAATGCGCAGCCATTCGAATAGAGACAGGGATGGTAGTTTGACCTTTAGAAGTTATTCTTGAGATGTGCATTATTCTCTTCTTTTGGTTGGAATTTCTTACAGGTAAGAATGTAAGGGAATGTATCAATCTCCTCAAAAATTTTGAAAAACATTGTCCGAAACGGAGCCAATAAAATCCATCACTTGTTTTGTGTATAATAAAAGTAAAAATACTATCTTGCCTGTCGCGTCATATTGAAGTAAAAAATATGCAACTATTGATTTTTATTTTACTGGAAAGAGCCCCCTTTTTTTAAGTGTCCGATTTGTCCGATTTTGTACATCGGAATAACAAAAAAAACACCCCGAAACCCTTATGAATCAAGGGTATGCAAAAATAATATGGCATGAAAAAGTTGTGTCCGATTTTGTGCAGTTTGAATTGACTGTTTAAGCTAATTTTGGCGCACTTTTTTTTTGTATACAAACAATCGGATTATTGCACATTTCCCTTGAGGGCGCGAAGCTGTTCCTGAACCAGCGTAATAGGTCAGCTTTTTCCAAGAATAGAGGTAATCATCGCTTTCAGATCAAGCGAAGTTTTTCGGATTTTTTTGTCAAGGACAATCTTTTCTTTCAGGAGTTCAATCTCTCTCTCTGTATCAGTTTCAATCCGGATCTGTTCTGTGAGCACTATTTTCTGACGGATTAACGGTTCGAGAATAAGGTTTTTGAAGGCATCAAGAAACATCGTCAGGCATCGTTTTGCATTATCCGAATGTACATCAGATTGTTCGAGCCATTTATTGCTGACCGGTGGGTCAAGCAGTAAGCCGGATGCAAGATCCCTCGATTCCGGATTGCTGAAAAGGCTTATTTCGGTTGTCATGTCGATATGCTCTTCCGGATTGCCGGCAATGTCATGGTAGCGGTTGACGATATGGGTGAAAATCTGTTGCGCTTCCTTGTGCGGCAGTTCGAGCATCGCTTCATGTGACGCGGCAAATTCCAGCACCGCGTTTCCATAGGCTGTACTTTCCAGCAGTGCTTTTAAAAAGGTTTTTTCCAGCACAGACAAGTTTGCTGGTTGCTGACGTGGTGGTAGAACAGAAGATCGGCTTTCTACTGCAGATATTTTTTTTGCCTGCACAGCACTCTCTTTGTCGAGAAGTTCCTGAAGGGCATGGTGGGTGATCGAAAGTTTTTCCGATAATCCCTGAAGGTACAGTTCCTGCTGAATACGGTCTGGGATCAGGGCTATGGTGTGCGCCATCTCCCTTATGGCTTTTGCTTTTATTTCAGGGTTTGAGAAATCTTCCGACTCCCTGAAAAAACGAATTTGAAAGTCCTGAAACAGCAGCCTGTTCTCTTCGGTAAACTGGAGAAATGTTTCTCTGCCTTCCCGGCGAACAAAACTGTCGGGATCATCACCGGTTGGAAGCATGACAATGAAGGGAGTAATGCCTTCCGCAAGCAGCGTGTCAAGACCCGTCATCATCGACTTTTTGCCGGCAGAATCGGCGTCATAGATGAACAAAACACTTTTAGTATAGCGTTGCAGAAGTTTTGCCTGGTAACGGGTCAGTGAAGTGCCGCATGAGGCAACAGCATTGGTTATTCCTGCTTGGTGAAGGGCAAGGACATCCATGTATCCTTCAACAAGGATGGCGCTTTCCATCCGCCGGATTTCATGTTTAGCCGCGTTCAGACCATAGAGCAGTTTTGATTTTTCAAACAGTCGGCTTTCAGGCGAATTCAGGTATTTCGGAGTCTGAGGGTCATCGAGCAGGGTTCGTCCTCCAAAACCAACGACCTGCCCTCCAACTGAATAAACAGGAAAAATCACCCTGCTGCGGAAGGTGTCATACCAGGAGTTTCTCTGTTTATTCTGTGTTATAAGTCCAAGATCAGTAAGATGTTCCTGCGGTATGCCCGCTCTCTTAGCTTCGTTGAAGAGGCTGTCCCATGAATCAGGGGCATAGCCGAGCCCAAAGTTTTTTATGGTGTTTTCAGAAAGCGCACGCTGGGTTACAAGATAGTCATAGCCAGTTTTTCCAGATGTGCTTTTCAGTGTAGTTTCAAAGAACCTGGATGCCCAGCGGAGGGTTTCAGTACGGCTGTCTTCAAGTGCTGGATCGCGTTCTTTTTTTTCAGTATATCGGCTGATATCTATGCCCGATTTTTTTGCCACAAGTTCGATTGCTTCAGGAAAAGAGACTTTTTCCATTTCCATGACAAAAGAAAAAACATTGCCACCCTTGCCTGTTGAGAAACACTTGTAGATTTGTTTGTCGGGTGAAACGACGAATGAAGGAGTTTTTTCCTTGGTAAAGGGAGACAGTGCCTTATAGTTGCGACCTGAAGGCTGAAGAGTCAGGTAATCCGAGATAATATCAACGATGTCTGCTGAATGGCGGATATCATCAACGATCGCATGAGGGATCATGTGCCTGTTTTGGTCTATAATGTTATTTTCAGGAACACGTTTTATTTTTTTTCAGTAATCGATTACTGTTGAAAAATAACAAGCTTATTTACTAAATTTACAGCTTGTTGCAGTACTTGTTTTTGTTGCTCTGCTCTCAGCTGTTTTATCAGGGAAAATGATGCTGGTTTTTTAAAAATCATCCATGCGGCCGGCGCTATTTCCATTGATGGTAAAATATGCTTTATTGAGTATAGCAAATTACAGGCTGGTTCATAATTCCTCGATTATATCCTTGATTGAAAAAAAATTGTAAGTCTATGAAACATGGTTTTTTTACGGGTTTGCTCATTGCCGTAACTTACGCGGTTTCCCTCGGGTTTTATTTCTGGATGGGCACTACTCCTCCGGGTTCCATGTTCCATGCCGTGTTCAACGGGGGACTTGTTGTCTCGGTACTCATGTCGCTGATTTTGATGGTGGTTGCCTACACGGTGGAACGTATCATTGCGTTGAACAAGGCTTCGGGGAAGGGAAATATTCCTGAATTTGTGCATGCCCTCAAACAGGATATTGACAACGGCTTTATTGATCAGGCTATAGTGAAATGTGATGACCATCAGAGTTCACTTGCAGCCGTGCTTCGCGCAGTGCTTGACCGTTACAAAAAACTCTCTCAATATAATGTCACCGATCGGGAGAAAAAGATCAGCGAGATGGAAAAGGCTGTTGAGGAGGCTACCATTATGGAGATGCCGCTTCTGGAAAAAAATCTGGTTTCGATTTCCACCATTGCCTCAATCTCCACCATGGTCGGGCTTCTGGGGACAACGCTCGGTATGATCCGTGCCTTTGCTGCCATGGCAACCAGCGGTGCTCCTGACGCAGTCCAGCTTTCACTTGGTATTTCTGAAGCTCTCTTTAATACTGCGCTCGGTATTCTCGGCGGTATTATGGGGATTGTTGCATACAATGTGTTTACCAGCCGGGTTGACCGTTTCAGCTATACGATTGATGAAGCTGCATTCTATATCATACACACTCTCGGAACAGGTAAATCGGAATAAGAGCTGATGTCGAGGATCAAGGCAAAAAGGGTTGGATTTCGCATTGATATGACGCCAATGGTGGACGTTGCGTTTCTTCTATTGACGTTTTTCATGCTTACAACAAAGTTTAGGCCTCCTGAAGTGGTTAAGATCAACCTTCCCTCTTCACATTCGGTACAGAAGCTTCCCGAGTCAAATGTTCTGACGGTAACAGTAAGCTCTCAAAACACCTTTTTCATGGGGGTATCTTCACAGCAGTCCCGGGAAAAACTGTTCAATTCAGTAATAAAACCGAAGCTGACGAGTGCGGGAATGTCTGCAGGAGCAGTTGCAGATTCACTGAAAAACTTTAGACTTGCTGAAAACTTTCAGGTAGATCGTGATGAGCTTCACAAATTTGTGGTCATGGCGCGTTTTGCAGACCCGAAACTTCGTCCGGTAGTCAGGGCCGATGCCGATGCTGGTTTTGAAGCCGTGAATCATGTCATCAAGGTTTATAAAAAAGCCAATCTGCTGACCTTTAATCTGATTACTGTTCTTAAAAGGGAGGTCCGCTGAGATATGGGTATTGTTGATTCTCCAAACGGAAGTAGCGGCAAAAAAAAAGGGAGACATCACTCCAAACGAATCGGCTTTCGTCTTGATATGACTCCGATGGTTGATGTGGCTTTTCTTCTTTTGACATTTTTTATGCTCACAACAACCTTTTCCAAATCCAATACCATGGAGATCAATACTCCTCCGGAAAAGTTGGAAGTCAAGGTGGCTGAAAATAATGTCATGACAATGAGGATTGCCGGTGATGGGATGGCCTATTGTTCTATCGGTAATGAGGTGCCGAAAAGAATTGCTCTCTATGATACTCAAGATAACCGTCAGCTTTCTTTAAGTCCGCAGTTGCGCTCTTTATTGAAGCAGCAGACGGTGTCTAACAAGAAACTGGTGATTGTGGTCAAACTGAGTGACAAAGCAAAATATAAACAGCTTGTCGATATTATTGACGAGCTGAATCTTATGAAAATTGATCGGTTCAGCCTTGATGATTATACTGAACAGGATGCACTGGAAGTTAAAAGAGCTGTTTAAGGCACGAATAAACAAAGGAGTGAGTTAAGGTGTCTTCAAAATTAGATAAAATCCATCAGGATACTTTTCATAAAAGAGCGCTTTCCTGGTCGTTGGGTGAAGAGTTTCTTGACACGGATAGTTTACGGAAGTTGCATTACGGCAATCTTGTTCTACGACGGCAGGCACATCTTTTTCTCAGTCATGGAGTCATTACAGCGATCGCGCTGCTCTCTTTTTTTTGGCTTGTTACAGCTAACTGGCAGCGTATTGGTTCATTGACAGGACTGTTTGATAAAGATACTCATCCGATGGTCGAGTGCTATGAAGTTGTAACCAGTGTGACGCAGCTTCCGCCTCCGCCTCCACTCACCGCTCCCGAGCCAACTCCTGTGACTCCCTCGTCGACTGTTGCCCCACCGAATGTTGGGAAGATTAAAAAGGTCAACGAGGAGGAAGTTCCACGTGAACAGACTGTTGCGACTCAGAAAGAGTTAAAACAGGCGATACAGACCCAGGGTACCGGTTCCGGATCCGGAAGTGCTTCAGCAGGTGATGAGGTGCCGATGTTTGTTCCCTGTGAAAAAATGCCCGGATTTCTTGACCAGAAAAAACCTGCCTATCCCGAGATGGCACGAATTGCCGGCATTACTGGAAAGGTGTTTGTCAGTGTACTGATTGGTGAAGATGGTCATCCAGTCAAGGCTAAGGTGATGAAGCGTATCCCCGCTGATTGTGATGTGTTTGACGCTGTTGCTATAAAGTCCGTTATGGAATCAAAATACTATCCCGGCATTCAGAACGGTAGCCCAATAAAGGTCTGGTTCACCGTCCCGATACGGTTTCAGCTTGATTAATCAGCGGTTATTCTTCTGTGTTGGTCGGTGCAGGATGGCAAAGATAATCCACCCGTATGCTGAGACAAGGGCTACGGGACTGATAAAAAGCGCGAAAAATCCGTCCACTTCCTTTTCGAGAAACATTATCCCGTAGCTTCCTGCCAGAACAAGCACCCCAAGAGCTATCATGATATAGTTGACAGCTCCCAAGGGCATCTCTGCTGCTTTTTCAGCAGTTTTAACCTGCGGTTTCTTCGGAAAAGATTTCATCAAGTACGAGGATACATTGTTGAGCCTCTTCCCTTGTGATGTTCAGTGGTGGGAGAAGCCTGATAACGTTCTGGCTTGTAGCGTTGAGGATAACATATTTCCTGAGCGCTTGTTCAACATAATACTTAGCTTCTTTGTCAACGGTGATGCCGATCATCAGACCATATTGACGGATATCAGTGATTTGGGGATGACGAACTGCTAATTTTTGAAGTTCGTCGTGCATATATCTTCCGGTTATCTCGGCGTTTTTCATAAGCAGATCTTCCTCAATGGCATCTATCATGGCAATTCCAGCTGCGCATGCAACGGGGTTCCCGCCAAACGTTGTGCCGTGGTTGCCGTAGGAGAGAACATCTGCAACCTTTTCATTACCAATGACGGCCGACAGTGGCAGACCACCACCAAGTGGTTTGGCAAGGCATACCAGATCGGGATCTGCATCAACATGCATATAGCTGAAAAACTTTCCTGTTCTGCCGCATCCGGCCTGAATTTCATCAGCAACAATCAGGAAGTTGTATTGCAGCCGAAGTTCTTTGAGTCTTTCAATAAAAGGCTGTGAAATCCGGTGAATACCCCCCTCGCCCTGAACTACTTCAATGAAAACAGCGGCAGTTTTGTCAGAAACTTTCTTCTCAAGGTCTTCGATGTCGTTGAAGGCTATCATCCCAGTTCCGGGAAGCAGTGGATCAAATCCATCAACATATTTAGCTTTTGCCGTCAGGGACATGGCACCATAAGTTCTTCCATGAAAGCAGTTGCTCAGAGAGAGCACCTCTTTTTTATGCTCATCACCTGACCGTCCAGCCCATTTCCTTGCCATTTTTATGGACGCTTCGATTGCCTCCGTACCACTGTTGGCAAAAAAGACCTTTGAGAGTCCGGAAAGAGCAAGCAGTTTTTTTGCAAGCTCAAACTGGGGTTGCATCATGAACAGGTTTGAGGCATGGATCAGTTTTGCCGCCTGTGCGCTGATTGCCTCGACGAGGCGTTTATCTCCATAGCCGAGGGCATTGACACCGATACCTGCAATCATATCGAGGTAACGGCTTCCATTATCGCTGAAAAGCCATACTCCTTCTCCATGGGTGACGGCAAGAGGAAATCTGGCATAATTATGGAAAAAAAGCTTTTGTTCGGTTTCCTGGGTTATGGGCAGTGGTTTCATGCTTTTTTTGTTCTTCAAACGATTGAATTCCCGAATAACAGTGTGATAACTGTTTGATTATAATGATGTATGACGATCTGTTCAAACATTTTTTTTCGCTTCTTTCCATACAATAAAGACGCGAATAAATCTCCATAGACCATAAGAGCCTGTCAGCAGTGCATAAAGCCTGAGATCATCTTTCGATAGATGAGGTGCTCCATCAGGAAAAAAAAGGAGATACAGTGCAATCCCGATAAAGATCACTGAGAGCAGTATGCCCGTGATCATCGATACAGCACCGCTTTTTATCATTCCTGCGTCTCTTCTTTGGTATGGTTTGCACAGGGATCCGGGTCAGGGTAGAACCTCCACTCCTTGTTGACGATAAGGCGTGCGCCATAGCTGAAGGTGAAATAGGACCATCCCCACTGCAACAGTACAAAAACCCTGTGACGGAAGCTGGTAAGGAAATAGATATGCACCAGCAGCCAGGTGAACCAGGCTAAAATGCCATCAAACTTAATGTTTCCGAATTCAACGATGGCCTTGTTTTTGCCGATGGTTGCCATCTGCCCTTTATCCCGATACCGGAAAAGTTTTCTTGTCTTTGTTTTCAGATCGAGAAGAATGTTTCTGCCTATGGCTCGCCCCTGCTGTAAGGCAACGGGAGCAAGCCCTGGTAATGTTTTGCCGTTCTTCTGCATAAAATAAGCAAGATCGCCGCCGACAAATATTTCAGGATGACTTGGAATACTGAGGTCTTCTCCGACAATGATACGTCCGATCCGGTCGGTTTCCAGCCCTATCGTTTTACCGATCTCTATAGCTGTAACTCCAGCCGCCCAAAGTACCGTAGCCGCTTCAATGCGTTCCTTGCCGATTTGCACCCCGTTGACATCGACGTTACTGACCATGCTGCTTGTCCAGACCTGAACGCCAAGTTTTTCAAGGGATCGTGTTGCTTTGCTTGCAAGTTCCGGGTCAAAAGAACCAAGGATGCGCGGTGCCGCTTCGACAATGAAAATCCGGGTCAGCTTCGGATCAATGTTACGATAAAATTTTGAGAGGGTATAACGGCTCATTTCACCAATTGAACCAGCCAGCTCTACTCCGGTAGGTCCACCACCGACAATGACAAACGTCAGCAGTTTTTTTCGTTCAACAGGATCTTTTGTTCTTTCTGCCCGCTCATAAGCCTCCATTACTCGTCGTCGGATCTCCTTTGCCTGAGCAAGGGTTTTCAGTCCTGGAGCAAACTCTTCCCACTGGTTGTTGCCGAAATAGTGATGCTGTACACCGCAAGCCAGAATGAGATAGTCGTAAGGGATATCTCCAAAATCGGTTATGACGACTCTCTTCTCAATATTGACGTTTTCGACAATACCTTTGAAAACCGTGATGTTCCGATAATTTGCCAGCATATTTCTCAGGGGAGCAGCAATATCACCCTCTCCAAGCGCAGCCATTGCCACCTGATACAGAAGAGGCTGAAACAAGTGGTAGTTTTTCCGATCAATGAGTGTAATCTCAATATCCACCTTATTGCCCAGTATCCTGGCCGCGTTCAGTCCTGCAAATCCGCCTCCAACAATCACTACCTGCTTTTTCATATCCACTGTTACCTTTCATTAAATACTTTGATGCTTTCTTTCTCTGTTCTGCAAAATAGTGGTAATAGCTGCAGATAATGGGGTAAAGTAAAAAAAAGAAAGAAAATCTCCCGAGCTGTCAGCAATTTGGTGCGGAATGAGATACTCATCTCTCTCCAGATGCTCTTCTATTTCAGGTGAGGAGTTCGATAATGTCAATGTGTTTGGGAAATTTTTTCAGGAGCGTTATTCTGTCAGCAAACGTAAAGTCCCTGAATTCAAATCCTGGAGCAACGACGCAGCTAACCAGCGAATAGCTTCCCGCTTCAGTGTTTTCAAGTGATGCGCCAAACCAGCTTTCTGCAGGGACGGTATCTTGCAAAACTTCGCTGTTTTCAGGAGACAGTCCAAGGGTAAAGCATGACGGTTCTCCTTTTTTTGGAAATATATGAACCTTCAGTGGATTGCCTGCATGGAAGAACCAGAGTTCGTCTGAATGAATTCTATGCAATTTTGAACGATCTGTGTCTTTGAGTAGATAGTAGATGGCGGTTGCATAGGAACGGGTACCATTGAAAAGTGTGGAGTTGGTGAAAGCATAAGAACCACTGCTGCGGTAGGTTTCTCGGTAGTAACCCCCTTCAGGATGGCGCACCAGTTGCAGGCGATCTATCCAGAATTCAGCTTTTTGCATAAAGTTTTTCACGGATTTTTTCTGTTTTCTGCCTCGATGCATCGGCAAGTTTTTGACGGAACTCAATAAGGGCTGCCATCAATGTCTCGCTGGAAAGCGCAAGAATCTGAATAGCCAGAAGTGCAGCATTCCGCGCATTGTCGATACCGACCGTTGCTACAGGAATACCCGCAGGCATCTGCACGATAGAGTAAAGAGAGTCCTGTCCATTGAGTTTACTGCTGAAAATCGGAACGCCAATAACAGGCAGCACGGTCATGGCCGCCGTAACGCCTGGAAGGTGCGCTGCTCCGCCAGCTCCCGCTATAATGACTTTCAAGCCTCGTTCTATGGCTGAAGAGGCATAGTGCTCGAGGTCATGAGGTGTCCTGTGTGCTGAAATAACAGAACTCTCTGAAGTAATGCCAAATTCATCAAGAACCAGTGCAGCTTCCTTCATGATGTCGAAATCCGAGTCCGAACCCATGAGGATGCCGACAATAGGTATATTTTTTTTACTCATAGTTAAAGGATAGTTTGGTGCCAGCATTGTTCCCTGTTTCCAGGCTAATGATTTATGAAATTCCCGAGTTTTATGTATTTTCCCGTGACATGAATTTATAAAAATAATACTTGTAGAGGAAGATTAACAATGGTAACTAATCTTGCAGTAAAGTACAGTAATCCCGGACCTCGTTACACAAGCTATCCTACCATTCCCTCATGGAGTACCGATGGTGTTACTCAGGAGCAGTGGAAAGGGGCAATGGTCAAAGGTTTTAACGACAGCAACGAAACTACCGGAATCAGTCTGTATATTCACATTCCCTACTGTGAGAATCACTGTTACTTCTGCGGTTGCAACGCTCATCGAACACAGGATCACTCCTATGAGACGCCCTATCTTGAGGCGCTTCTTAAGGAATGGCAGATGTATATCGACGTTTTTCCCGGCAGGCTTAATGTCAAGGAGCTGCATATTGGCGGTGGAACCCCTACCTTTTTCAGTCCGGAAAATCTGACCAGGCTAATTGACGGTATATGCAGGGATGTCAATAGAATGGACAACTATATGTTCAGCTTCGAAACAAATCCTCGTTCAACATCGAAGGAACATCTTGAAGCGCTTTACAATGTCGGTTTCCGACGCATGAGTTTTGGTATACAGGATTTTGACCCTGTCGTGCAGCAGGAAATCAACCGTATCCAATCATTCGAATTAGTTAAGGAAAAGGTAGATCTTGCCCGAAAAATAGGTTTTACCTCGATAAATTTTGACCTTGTTTATGGTCTTCCAAAGCAGACACTTGCCACTATTACCGATACTATTCAGAAGGTTATGGAACTCAAGCCAGATCGTCTTGCTTTTTATGCTTATGGACATAACCCGCACATGTATGAAGGACAGCGGAAGTTCAAGGAGGAGGATCTGCCTGTAGGTGATGTGAAACAGGAGCTCTACGATAAAGGCAGTGCAATGCTCGAATCTATAGGTTATCATGAGATCGGCATGGACCATTTCGCTATCGAGGGAGATGCACTCTATGTGGCAGCCAAAAACGGCACCCTGCATCGCAACTTTATGGGTTATACGGAAAATACAACACAGATGATGCTTGCGCTCGGATCATCGTCGATCAGCGATACCTGGTACGCTTTTGCCCAGAATGAGCGGGACGATATCGACTACATCAAAGCAGTGAATGAAGGACGCTTCCCGCTGCATCGTGGTCATCTTCTGACTGATGAGGATCTTGTCCTTCGCCGTCACATTCTCAACCTGATGTGCAAGCAGGAAACCTCATGGCAAGATCCGAAACTCTACTGCGACGAACTTGATATTGCTCTTTACCGTCTTGAGGATATGGAAAATGATGGCTTGGTTGTCCTGCTTGATAAAGGTGTTCGTGTGACCGAAGTCGGCATACCTTTTCTCAGAAATATCTGCATGGCTTTCGATGCAAGGCTCTGGAACTCCGACAGCCTTTCAAAGGCATACAATGTGTCGCGCGATATTCAGAAGACCTATATTGAGAAAGCCCGACTCGCGAAAGCACAGCTGCTTGGCTGATTAAAGATTCAGTCCAATGATAAGGGTGATTTCGGTCACCCTTTTTTTATGCCGAATTCAATGAAAAAAAAAATAAAAATAGGCTTTTTGGGAAGTAGCTGGGCAAAAGTCGCTCAGGCTCCAGCCTTCTCACTGATGGAAGATGTAGAGTTGTCAGCAGTGGCAAGTCCTACCGAACTGCATCGTCAGAAGTTCATGAAGATGTTCGATATCAGCCAGGGTTTTGCTGACTGGCGAGACCTGCTGAAGTGCGATCTTGATCTTGTTTGTGTTACAACCCCTCCTTTTCTTCATGCAGCCATGGTGACAGGAGTGCTTGAAAGTGGCAAAAGTGTGCTTTGTGAAAAGCCTTTTGCACTCAATATTGCGGATGCAACTACCATGGTTGACGTGGCCTCCACTGCTTCCGGTTTAGCGCTTCTTGATCATCAACTGCGATTTCATCCGTCGGTAAGGACTATGAAACAGATGATTGATGGAGGTGAAATTGGTAAAGTGTATGAAGTCCGCACCGTGGTCAATCTTGCCAGTCGCAATCGCCCCGACATGCCTTGGTCATGGTGGTGTGATGCTTCTAAAGGAGGGGGTGCCCTTCATGCGATTGGTTCGCATCTGATTGACATGAACCGTTACCTTATCGGCGAAATAGCTGAAGTTTCCTGCAATTTGTCCACAAGTATTCCGTACCGTCCAGATGCGTCAGGTAACTCCTGTGCAGTGACTTCGGATGACAATTTCGCCATGATGATGAAGTTTGGCCCCTCTTCTGTTGCTCTTGGAAGCTCTTCACTCATGCACGTTACAACGGTAGGAGCGTATACCTGGTTTTCCTTTGAAGTGGTAGGCAGTCTGAAAACGATAAGGCTTGACGGGGCAGGAAAACTTTGGGAGGTTGTAAGCGATAATGCAAAAAGAGGACGGAGTCTGATCGATGCTCCTCGATGGAAGCATGTTGACCCGATACTTCCTTGGGATGAACTGGTGCTGCAGGAAAAAATCAGGCAGTCATCCCTGGCTGTCCACGGTATTTTTGCGGTCGGGTTTGCCTTTCTTGCGCATCGGATTGTAAAAGCACTTTATAATCAGGAAAAGACTCTTCACGATGCAGCGGGTTTTTCCGATGGTCTGATGATTCAGAAGGTACTCCAGGCAGGTATCGACTCTAATCGTCTTCGCAGTTGGGTTAAAATTTAAGATATTATGTTTCAGAACTGTTCATAGCAGATAAGGAGTTGCGTGTCAGCTCAAGTCTTGCATTTGATGAGAGACTGTTGTCTTGTTTTTTTTAAAAGGCCACTCTTTTCTTGAAACATCATGGAGTTGAGGAATTCACTGTTACCCGCTTCAATGAATAGGAACCGTATCCTATTAATGTTAATAGGAATATTTTTTCTTATTGCTCCTATCCTCTCATGGTGGACGGTCATATATGCGGATCATCAAATGCGTGATCAGTTGCTGCAGCAGGTTCGAATGGCCGCCCAAGGTATTGAGCTGGATCGGTTGAAAACACTTGAAGGTTCGACTTCCGATCTTGGGAAGCCAGCCTATGGCAAACTGAAGGAACAGCTTGCTCGCTCCCGAAGTGCTGCCTATCAGTGCCGGTTTGTCTATCTTCTTGGCAAGAGCAGCAGCGGAAAAATATTTTTTTTCGCTGATTCTGAACCATCGAATTCATCGGACTCTTCACCTGCAGGCCAGATTTACGAGGAAGCTACTGATATTCTTCAGAAGGTGTTCACCCTTAAAGAAGCTTATACCGAAGGGCCAGTTCCCGATCGCTGGGGTAACTGGGTTAGTGGATTTGTTCCTCTCGTAGATCCCCGGAACGGAAAGGTCATTGCTGTATTTGGTATGGATGTCGATGCTTCTGACTGGACATTGGACATTATCGCTCGATCTTCTATTCCTGTAGGGCTGATGTTGGTGACTCTCATTACACTCATCACTTCTTATCTTCTTTCACGCAATGTCGAGGCAATTCCCAGCCCGGTACGTCGCCGTCTTATTTTTCCTCTGGGCGTGTTGATGTCATTAATAATTGCCTTTATGAGTTTGCTTCTTTGGAAGCAGCATCAGCAGAGAGTAATTGATGCTGTTCACCACTCTGAATCTGAGGTATCCAGTGCATTTCAGAAAAGCATTGATGTGGCCGAGGATGCCCTTACGATCATCGTTGAGGAACTCAGTCATGACAGTTCTATAATTAAGGCAATACAAGCACAGGATAAAGGTCAACTCTCTTCGCACACAGCTCCACTTTATGAGGGACTCAAGCGCGTTTACGGGATAACACAATGTAATTTTATTGATCCAGAGCACCTTTGTATTCTTAATGTGTCAAATCCTGCTCATAGTGGTGAGCGAATTAACCGCTTAACCTTAGCTGAGGCAGAGAGGAGTAGAAAACTCTCAAATGGTATTGAACTAAATCCTTTGGGGCGTTTTACTCTTTGGGTCGACATACCAGTGATTTTTGAAGGTCGGCTTGTCGGTTATATTGAGCTTGGTAAGGATATTGAGGATATTCTAAAGGGAATTAAACTGGAGACGGGTAGCGGGTTGGCGATTTTTATCAACAAACAATTTATTCAAAGATCGGTAGGGGATGAGGATAGGAAAAATTTTCAGAATGACGTCAGATGGGATCTTTACCGTAATGAGCTTCTGGTGTTTTCCTCGTTTGGACGTTTTCCCCAGGAATTTAATTCAGTCCTTTCTGCTGCCGATGCATCAGAAGGTATTGAATCTGATCTGGCTGGCAGATCGTGGAGAATTACCGCCCAACCTCTAAAAGAATCTTCAGGAAGAGTGATTGGTAAAATGATTCTGATGCAGGATATTTCGGCATACAAGTGGACTGTTTACCGTCTTATATCAATTGGGGGGATTGCCATTATCGTCATTTTTGCTCTGGTTTTCGGTTTTCTTATTGTTGTTTTAAGGCGAACAGACAGGAGCATCAATCGTCGTGAAGAGGAACTCAGACACAGGTCTGCATTTCAAATGTTGCTCATTGATCTTGCAATCGGTTTTGTCAATAACCCTCTTGATGATCTTGATAAATCCATCAACAGGGTGCTTGCCCTTGTCGGAGAGTTTTCAGGCGTTGACCGTGTTTACCTCTTTCATTATGACTTTGAAAAGGGAACCATGAGCAATACCCATGAGTGGTGTGCCTCGGGGATCACTGCTGAAATTCAGAATCTTCAGGATATATCCAATGAGGTGGTGCCGGAATGGCTTGCAACTCATCGTCAGGGAAATGTTGTCTATATCCCTGATGTTAATGTTTTAAAGGAAAATAGCGCTTTATGGGCGATACTGGAGCCTCAGGGTATTCAGTCACTTATTACCATTCCTTTGAATTATGGTGATCAGTGTTTTGGTTTTGTGGGGTTTGATTCAGTTCGTGAGTTTAAAACTTGGGGAGATGAGGATATTGCCCTGCTTCGGATTCTTTCTGAACTCATTACCAATACTGAAGTTCGTCGTCGTCATGAAACCGCGCTTGTAACTGCGCGTTTTATCGCTGAAACAGCAAACCGTGCAAAAAGTGAATTTCTGGCCAATATGAGCCATGAAATCCGTACACCGATGAACGGAGTTATCGGTATGACCGCCCTTCTGCTTGATACCGCTTTGAACACCCAGCAGCGGGAATATGCGCAGGATGCACTTGCAAGTGCGGAGTCTCTGTTGAACTTGCTCAATGATATTCTTGATTTTTCAAAGATTGAGGCAGGAAAACTTGATCTTGAAATTCTTGATTTTGATCTGCGAAAGGTTGTCGATGATTTTGCTGTGATTATGGCCCTGAAAGCTGATGAAAAAAATCTAAAATTTATTTACACTCTTTCCCCAGAGGTTACTCCTTTTCTCCGGGGTGATCCGGGGCGACTATACCAGATTCTCAACAATCTTGTCGGTAATGCGATCAAGTTTACGAATCAGGGGGAGGTGTCATTGTCTGTGGAGCATATTTCGGGTAATGATGACGAGGTCAGGCTCCGCTTTATGGTTACAGATAGCGGTATTGGAATACCACAGGAGAAAATTAAAACTCTTTTTTCAAGTTTTACCCAGGTTGATGCCTCCATGACTCGCAGGTTCGGGGGGACAGGTCTTGGATTGGCTATATGCCGACGGCTTGTGCTGCTTATGGGAGGAGAGATAGGAGTAAAAAGCCTTGAACATAAGGGGTCGGAATTCTGGTTTATCCTTCCGTTCAGAAAACAGAAGAATCAGGTCAATGGCTGGCAGTACTCAAAAGATGGGAAAAAGACCAGCAGAATGCTTCTGTCCTCTGAGGAAATACCTGAGAAAAGTGGTCGTGCGGAGATCAGACTGCTTCTTGCTGAAGACAGTCGTGTCAATCAAAAGGTGGTCATGGGTATTCTTCGGAAGTTCGGTTATCATATTGATGTGGTTACCAATGGTGTTGAAGCGCTTCGGGCGCTTGAAGCTCGTCCCTACCATCTTGTTATTATGGATGTGCAGATGCAGGAAATGGATGGTCTCGAGGCAACACGTATCATTCGTAGTCCCCACTCAGCAGTACTCAATCACACGATTCCCGTTATCGCTCTTACTGCTCATGCAATGAAGGGAGATCGTGAACTCTGTCTGCAGGCAGGTATGAGCGATTATGTTTCAAAGCCGATAACTCCGGCAATTCTGATTGAAACAATTCAAAAATGGTTGTAGACTCTTCCGGCAAAAACAGGTTTGGGTTTTTGCCGGTGGAAGATCATTAACTCTTTTGTTCCCATTCTGCAAAAAGCACATTCAGTTCATTGCACAGGGTATGATATCCATCAAGAACTTTAGCCGTTTCTTCCTGGCTTTTTTTATAGAAGTCCTCAGTTGCCATCATGGTTTCAAGTGTCTCTTTTTTCTGTTCGAGCCGGTTGATATTTTGCTCGATCTCCTCGATTCTCTTTTTGTCTTTTTTAACTGCGACGCTTTTCTTAGTCTGCTCTGTCTCTTTTTCACTGATTTTTGGTGGGGCACTCTGTTTTTTCTGTCGTGCGGCGGCCTCCTCTTTGCGTTCCGCCTCCAGGGTTTTCTCAGCTTTTTCAAGATATTCGGCATAGGTGCCAAGATAGAGCTGGAGAGAGCCGTTTTTTATTTCTACCACCTTGTTGACCAAGCTGTCGAGGAAATAGCGGTCGTGACTGACAATCAACAGGGTGCCGTCATAGTATTCAAGTGAGTCAATCAGCATCTCTTTTGATCGCATGTCAAGATGATTTGTAGGCTCATCCATGATCAGAAGGTTTGATGCCTGAAGTAAAATTTTCGCCAAAGCAACTCTTGATTTTTCGCCCCCAGACAGAACCTTGATCTTTTTATTAACCGCATCTCCACTGAAAAGAAAGCATCCGAGAATATCCCGCACTTTTTTCTGCGCTTCTGACGTTGGCGCTGAATCGGCCATTTCCGTATAGACGCTTTTTTCCGGGGAGAGGTTTTCAGTCTGATGCTGTGCAAAGTAGTTCAGGGAGACATTGTGCCCTATGCTCAGCTTGCCTTCAAAATCTATTTCTCCGGCCAGAATTTTGCAGAAGGTTGTCTTTCCTGCGCCGTTTGAGCCTACAATGGCAATTCGGTCGCCGCGCATTACCTCAAGATCGATGCTGTTGAGCACCTGTTTTTTTGTGCCGTCGGGCAGGATATAGGCTTTTTTAATGCCATCAAGCCTCATGACTTCACGTCCGGATGGATTTGCCTTTGGAAAGCGGAAGGAGATGCGAGAGTTATCCTCTTCAGGGGAGAACATGTTTTTCTCCATCTTCTCCATCTGCTTGAGGCGGCTCTGTGCCTGTCGTGCCTTTGTGGCCTTGTAGCGGAAGCGATCGACAAAAGCCTTAAGCTCCTCTATTTTCTTTACGTCATTTTCGTATTTACCCATCATCAGCTCATAACGCTCGGCCTTCTCTTTTTCATAATAGGAGTAGTTTCCCTTGTACTCATTAATACGCGTGAATGCAATTTCCAGGGTTTTGGTGGTCAGTTTGTCAAGGAAAAAGCGATCATGAGAAACAATGATATAGCTGTGCTCATAGTTGACAAGATAATTTTCCAGCCAGCGGAGTGAGTCGATGTCAAGGTGGTTTGTCGGTTCGTCAAGGAGCAGTAGTGTCGGGTTCTGCAGCAGAAGTTTGGTAAGATGCAGACGCATCTGCCATCCACCTGAAAAAGCTTTGACTTTTTTATGAAAATCAATTTCGCTGAATCCAAGACCACCAAGCACTTTTTCTGCATTTGACTGCATGGTGTAGCCGCCAAGATGCTCAAACTCGTGCATTGCATCGGAAAAGTGTTCTATAAGCTGATGATAAGCCTCACTTTCATAATCCTGTTCGGGCAGGGCGAGCTCGTGTTCCATGCGGGTTATTTTATCAGAAAGCTCAAAAAGCCGGACGTTGGCCTGAAGGGCATATTGAAGGGCGGTTTTTTCAAGGTCGGCATCAAAGGAAATTTCCTGGGGAAGATAACCGATGGTAGTTTCAGCCGATTTGAGAAATTGTCCGGTGGTAATGAGCGCGGAGTCGGTATTTGGCCCGCTGATAAGGCGCAGGAGCGTTGTTTTTCCTGTACCGTTAAGACCGACAAGACTGACATGGTCTTTGTCTCCTACGCGGAACGAGGTATCGGTCAGGAGCTCTTTTGTTCCAACACTGAGGGAGAGATTTCTTGCTTCAAGCATGATAGAGAGGACTTTTGAAATAGATCAACATCATAGAAAAAATATTATACACGGGGAAAAGATACAATATTTCACCAAAGCTTCACGATTCTTTGCCTTATTGTAACGAGGGGCCGTTATAAATGGATATATATATATTTAAAAAACTGTTTGTTTCACGGTTCTCTTGAATCATTGATTGTCATGAAAAATGTTGTTATAACCGGTAGCACAAGAGGCATAGGCCTTGGGCTTGCAAAACAATTCCTTGAACAAGGGCATGCAGTCACCCTGAATGGCAGCAGTCAGGAACATCTTGATGAGGCGTTTCGTACCTTGAGTCACTATAAAGGAAGAGTTCTGGGTGTCGAAGGATCTGTCGCTGACCGAGATGCTATGGAGCATCTATTTCAGTCTGCCGGTAAGCGGTTTGGAAATGTTGATATTTGGGTCAACAATGCCGGTATTGGACAATCCTTGAAGAAAGTATGGGAACTTGACGATGTAACGGTCGGGCATATATTGGATGTCAATCTTCGAGGCCTCATTAATGGAACTGTCACGGCATTCAACGGAATGAGCAGGCAGGGTAGTGGTAAAATATTTAATATGGAAGGTCATGGCAGCGGAGGATCGATTGTCGACCGAATGAGTATTTATGGAACATCAAAAAGTGCTGTGCACTATTTTACAAAAGCATTTTCGCATGAGGCAAAGGGGAGTGGTGTTCAGATAGGGGTGTTGAGCCCTGGAATGGTAATAACCGGAATGCTTATGGATACTCTTTCCAGTTCAAATGAAGTTTCACGGAAAAATTTTTTTAATCGCATGGCTGATGATGTCGAAACTGTCTCAGTGTTTCTTGTTAAAAAAATGCTTGCCAGCGACAAAGAGTATGACCGCATTGAGTGGCTGACAAAAAGGAAAGCCTTGCTCCGACTTGTTTTTGGTTCTTTTCGCAACAAGGATTTTTTTACCGGTAGAGTATGACATCAATGTTGGAAGTGCTGAATTTATATCAATATTGTCCTTATAAAGAGCAAGGTTTTCACACAAAGGTCGTCGAAGATGATAAACCATGATGATGGTGACAATTTCAAAAAAAGAAAAGACTGTTTTGGCATGAGGGTAAAAATCACTCTGTTAGTGGCTATGGCTTTTTTCGTTGCAGTCTCTTCACTCTACGCGGAAGAGTCTGTAACTTGGGATCAGTGCGTCAGTGAAGCTGTGAAGGCACATCCTGACCTCTTTTCAGCCCTTGCGGTGTTGCAACAGGCCGAAGCCGATAAACGCATTACAAAAGGAGCGTTATTGCCTCAGCTCAGTTTTGGCGTAACCTCTTCAGAGAACGCAACTCTTGGAAAAGGAGTCGGATCATCTTCAGCCCTTTCGTATTCGTTGTCTGCTCAGCAGCTTCTTTATGACGGACACAAAACCTCAAACCAGATTGCCAGTAATGCAGAATCAATCAAGGCCGCCCAATATAACTACAATGCCGTTTCTGCCAATCTCCGTTTTGCTCTCCGTTCCGCATTTATCCAATTGCTCAAAGCGCAGAATCTTGTCGGACTTGCCACTGAAATCTCTGTACGTCGACAGAATAATGTCCGTCTGATCAGTCTGCGTTACCAGGGAGGGCGTGAACATATCGGTTCGCTTCGTCAGGCTGAAGCTGACCTGGCTCAAGCGCAGTTTGAAGTTTCCCAGTCGAAACGGGGCTTGATCCTTGCCCAGACAAACCTCGCATCAGCACTCGGACGAGATATTCATGAACCGTTCTCCGTTAAGGGAACATTCAACCTCAGTGAACCTTCAGCCAGCAAACCTGATCTAACGAAGCTGGTAAAAAACAATCCCCTTTTTCAGCAGCTTGATACCAAAAGCAAAGCTGCACGTTTTGATCTTGATGCTTCCAGGAGTGCTTTTGCACCACAAATCTATCTGACCTCATCAGTCGGGAGAGGTGCTTATGATCGCCTGCCAACCGATGCGGTAGACTGGAGTGCTGGAATGACGCTTTCCGTGCCAATCTATGAAGGTGGAAGTGGCAGGGCAAGGGTTGCCAAAGCCAAGGCATTCTTGAGCCAGCAGAATGCACAGGAACAAAGCGGCTTTCTCCTCCTCTTCAACGCACTCGAACAAAGCTGGAAGAGTTTTCAGGATGCACGCCAGATGGTTGTTGTACAGAATAAACAGCTTGAGGCAGCAAGCGAACGTTCTAAAATTGCAAACGCCCAATACTCGAATGGTCTTGTTACCTTCAACGACTGGGTGATTATTGAAAACAATCTTGTGAACGCAAAAAAGAATTTACTCAATGCCGAGGCAGATATGCTGCTCGCCGAGGCTCAATGGATACAGTCAAAAGGAGGAGCGCTTGAAGGTCAGCAGGAGTAAACTGGTATGGGGAGTTGTAGGTTCGGTTCTTGTTCTTGGCATAGGGAGTTTCTTGTTATTTAAAGGTACTCGCACTGTGGAGAAACGATATGATGAAATTCATCCATCACGCGGAACCATCAGGTTATCAATATCGACTACCGGAGCTGTTGAACCGCAGAATCGCGTTAAAATCCAGTCATCGGTTGGCGGAAGAATAGAGGAAATTCTTGTCGATGAAGGCAGGCTGGTCAAGAAAGGCGCTGTGCTTGCCATGCTCAGTTCAACCGAGCGGGCTGCGCTGCTTGATGCTGCAAAGCTGCAGGGAAAAAGTGAACAGAGCTATTGGGAAAATGTCTATAAAAAAACAGCAGTTATTGCTCCTATGGACGGACAGGTTATTGTACGCAGTGTCGATCCTGGCCAGACGGTGACGACGAGTGATTCACTGTTCGTACTCTCAGACCGCCTTATTGTCAAGGCGTTCGTTGATGAAACCGATATTGGACGGGTAAAAATCGGTCAAAAAGCGTTGATCGGGCTTGATGCCTATCCTGACATTCGGGTGAATGGCGCTGTTGAGCATATCTACTACGAGTCACATCTGCAGAATAACGTCAACATCTACAATGTCGATATTATTCCTGACCGTATTCCTGATGTGTTCCGTTCTGGAATGAGCGCCAATATCAAAATTATCGTACAGGAAAAAAACGGTGCGTTACTGTTGCCGATCAGCGCTGTCCAGAATAGAAACGGTAAAAGTGTTGTTCGTCAGAAAAGCGATGATGCCGAAAAAGGGAGACGATACACCATAGTGGAGACAGGGTTACAGGATGGAACCAATATTGAAATTCTTGAGGGTTTAACTCACAACTCTCTTGTCCTGATGCCAGATACCACTTTTGTGTTACCCAAAAATAAAGGAGGTTTAAATCCTTTTACTCCCCCACAGCGTAGATCGAAACCATGAAAAGCATGCTTGAGCTTCTCGATGTTCACCGGACATACCTGATCGGTGAAAGCACTGTTCATGCTTTGCGAGGTGTTTCCCTTACTATTGAGCAGGGTGAGTTTGTTGCTATCATGGGTGCCTCAGGGTCAGGCAAATCATCACTCCTTCAGATTCTCGGGCTTCTGGACAATCCCGACAAGGGTGAGTACCGGATTTTCGGTAATAATGTCAATACCATGACGGAGGATGAGCAGGCCGGAGTGCGTAATAATGTTGCCGGGTTTGTGTTTCAGCAGTTTCACCTGCTCAAGCGGATGGACATTGTCGATAATGTCCGGCTTCCCTATATCTACAGTGGCCTGAAAGGAAACTTTCGTCAGGAGGCGATAGAACGTCTGAAGATGGTTGGTCTTGAAAAGAGAATCGATCATACGCCTAATCAGCTTTCAGGAGGTGAACAGCAGCGAGTGGCCATAGCAAGAGCACTGGTTCGTGATCCCCTGATCATTTTTGCCGATGAACCGACAGGCAATCTCGACACGAAGAATTCTGCCGAGATTATGAAGATTCTGCAAGGACTCCATGAAGAGGGTAAAACCATCATCATGGTCACGCATGAAAATGAGATCGCCGAGTATGCTGACCGGATCATTACCATGAGGGATGGTCTCATTCTTACCGATAAGCGAAAACCGGGAAAGGAGCCATCAAATGCCGTTGCTGGAGAGATCGGTTTTGATATCCATGGTTCCACAAAAGGATCGCTCCTGCAGGATGGCCGGGTTTTGGGATTTATTGCCCAGGCTTTTCAGTCAATTCTTGCCAACAAGATGCGCTCTTTTCTCTCAGTACTCGGCATACTGGTCGGGGTTGCATCAGTGATTGCCATGATGGCGCTCGGTGAGGGAGCAAAAGCATCAATGCAGGAGCAGTTGAAATCGATGGGTTCCAATATGCTCTCGATCAGGGCTGGCTCGGCAAAAATCAGGGGTGCCGCTCAGGGCGCGGGTGCTGTCGCGCGTTTTACCTTTCCTGATGTGGACGAGATTGCTTCACTGCATACACTGGTAAAAAATGCCAGCGGGGTAGTGAACGGAGCTGGCCGAATAGTGTTTGGTAACAAGAACTGGAGTACAAACCTGAGCGGAGTAGGCTATGATTACGGTACAATGCGATCGGCGATACCGACAGTCGGACGGTGGTTTACCCGTGAAGAGATTCAGACCCGTGAAAAGGTGGCTATTATCGGGGTGACGGTTGTGAAGGAACTCTTTGGCACAACCAATCCACTTGGCAAGACTGTAAAAATCAACAGAATTAATTTCACCGTTATCGGCATTGCACCGGCAAAAGGATTTTCCGGACCGCAGGACGAAGATGACGTCGTGATTATTCCAGTAAACACAGCCATGTACCGTGTACTCGGGAAAACCTATCTCAGCGGTATTTTTGTTGAGGTTGCTTCGCCAACGTTAATTGAAAAGACGAAAAGCGATATCGGCGCGCTGATTCGCAAACGGCACCGGCTGAAAGAGGATGATGACTCCTTCAATATCAGGGATATGACTGAAATTCAGAAGATGCTCAGCAGCACCACGCAAACCATGAGCCTTTTGCTTGGCTCTATTGCTGCTATATCGCTGGTGGTCGGAGGCATAGGTATCATGAATATTATGCTGGTTTCCGTGACCGAACGAACAAGAGAGATTGGATTGCGTAAGGCCATTGGTGCCAGGAAAAATGATATTATGCTTCAGTTCCTCGTAGAATCGGTAGGGATGACCGTCAGCGGCGGGTTTATCGGTATTGTATTGGGAATCGGTATCTCTCTTATTCTTTCCTTTTTTGCCGGATGGACGGTAATAACCTCACCCTTGTCGGTTGTGCTTGCAACGGCTTTTTCAGCACTTACCGGCATTTTTTTCGGCCTTTGGCCCGCCAGAAAAGCAGCGAGTCTGAAACCTGTCGAAGCCCTCCGATACGAATAGAGCGAAGAAAAAAAGATAAAAATTACTTATTCACCGCAAGATTCTGACAGAAATCGCGTCATACCTTTTGAACGCATGTTTAAGTTGCTCGATGATCTGATGGTTATAGATTCGAAAAGATGGCAGCAGCAGGTCAGGTTTTCTTGTGTGTGTTGACTGATGATGATTCAGTGTTGTAAAAATGACTGATGATTGATAGGGTTAAACCTGACGGGTTGTTGTTTTGGATAGCGAAGGGGAAGCTTTTTTCCTCTTCGCTTTTTTTGTTTCCAGAAATACAAGAATCTATAAGAGAAACGTTGTTGAGACGGCATGTTTTCTTATGAGACGGTTGTTCGTTGTGTAATACTATCCTATACATTAAATCTTTTTTTGTTAAGTCGTTTTTTAACAAAGTAGTTAGTGAAACACTCTCTTCTTGTTGAATAACTCGGTATGAAAATTGCTGTAATAAATATAAATAATATTGGGTTATCAAAGGTTGACACAGAGTGCTTTGTGACTGTCGAGCAATACAGCAGAAAAGAAGCTTATAAAATATATGGCTATGCTTAAAAAAGCTTTAATCTTAATTGTCTGCTCGACTTTGTTTTTTGGGATAGGAAGAGCAGAAACTTCTCGAATAATTTCAGACCTTCGTGTTGCGGCTGAACGGGGAGATGCAGAAGCCCAATTCACTATCGGGGGTATTTACTATACCGGTGAGGGTGTCAAACAAAATTATACTGATGCTGTAAAATGGGTTCGTCTTGCAGCTGAACAAGGTTTTTCCAAGGCTCAGTATAATCTGGGAGAGATGTATTATAAGGGTCAAGGAGTTGAGCAGAACTATACTGCAGCTGCAGAATGGTTTACTCTTGCGGCCTTACAGGGGTTGGCAGAGGCTCAGCATAATCTTGGGGTATCGTATGCCAAAGGTAGAGGGGTTGTACAAGACCTTTCAAAAGCGGTTAAATGGTATAGGCTTGCAGCTGCTCAAGGTGACGTAAAGTCCCAATATAATCTTGGGGTGTCGTATGCTACGGGTGCAGGGGTTGCAAAGGATCTCACTGAAGCATTGAAATTCTACAAACTTGCAGCCGAGCAGGGACATGTGCTGGCGCAGAACAATCTTGGGGTTATGTACGCAAGAGGTACAGGCGTTCTTCAAAATTATACTGAAGCAGCAAAGTGGTTTCGTCTTGCAGCGACTCAGGGAAATGTAAAGGCGCAGATTTCTCTCGGTTTGATCTTAGAAAAAGGTTATGGGAACGATAAAAACTTTGCTGAAGCGTTGAGTTGGTATCGTCTGGCAGCTTCTCAGGGTAATGCTATAGCTCAGCAGAAACTGGTTGATTTGAAACAAGCAAAAACCCTCACCGGCTCAAACGTGTTGAAGGAAAATATGGTTGCCGTTGATTAATAAAGTTGCCTTCCCAACAAATTCAGTCATCTGCTACAGTGGCTATGGATAGTTCAGATGCTTTTGTTCTTAACCTGCAGTTTGAAAAAATCATTAATTGGTGTTGTCTCAGGGAGGATATAAACAAACCTGTTCCCTTGTGCAAAGATTGGACTGATAATGGTTATGTAAAATTCCTTTGTAACATTGATGCATCCAAGCGTACTTCTTTTGTCTTTAGAAGATAGAGATTGCAGACGTTGCAGTTTTCCTTTTTGAGGGTGGCTGGAGGGGACTGGGTGAATGGCTATAGCTGTGTTAAAATCTATCCAGATAACTTCCGTTCCATCAGAATTAAGGCCACGTCGGGCAAGAAATTTGCCAGCAGGTGTTGTGCGTTCATAAGGTTTAATGTCGCAGAGCTTTTTGTCACCAACACCCGGAACTGAATAGTCACCAACAGCCTCGCCAACAAGTGCTGGTGCGGTTGCAATGACTCTTCCCTCTTTACTCAAGACATGAATTTTAGCCTGCTTTTTATCAACAATCACAAATGGCTTCTCTTTATTATCTTTTGTAGTAACTATCCAGTCAACAACTTCGTGAACGGTTATGTCAGATTCCTCAACAGAAAAAAAACCTTTGTCAGGTATTTCTTCTGTTTTAGCATATCCACCCAAAAGAAATAAAAATAAGAGCAGAAACATGATGATCTCCCTTGAAATCCCTGTATGAGTATTACTATTGTTCGGCATGGTAAATTTCTAATTCGTATGTACCAACCATCACAAACCGGATTGTTATTCTCTGCTTATATACAGAATATACAAGATGAACGCTACTGTTTAGGTAATTCTGACATAGAGTATCCCCACTCTCTAATAGCCTTCAAAATAAAGTTATAAGTGGATTGGCGTAACGACATTGAATGTAGAGTTGCTCTTGGGTGATGTTATATATGAAAAATATATGTCTGGTTTTGTTTGTATACTTATTTACACAGCATAATTTAAAAACTTATTACGTTGTAAAATAACAGAATTAATGCTACGCCAGAAGGGAAAAGTTTAATCGCTGATGATTGCAATTCCCCAAAGGCTCTGCTGTGGGGTAATGTATTCCATAGGAGAAGTGAGTGTTGTAGAAGGAGAGGGGATCAAAACACCCCGATGATGGTCATCGAGGTGTTTTGCGGTACCATCCCATTGTTGCTCGGGTTAAGACGCAAGCAATGCTTCGTGCACCTTGTGAGCAGCATCCCGCAGGCCGTTAGCTGAAATGAGATTCAACCCGGAATCATCAAGCATTTTTTGTGCAATCGGGGCATTGGTTCCTTCGAGTCTTACAATGACCGGCAGGTGGAGTCCTATTTTTCTTGCGGCTTCGATAATGCCACCTGCTACTCGGTCGCAGCGAACAATGCCGCCGAAGATGTTGACGAGAATTGCCTTGACATTTTTGTCGCTCAGAATAATCTTGAAACCCTCTTCAACAGTTTGAGGGCTTGCGGAGCCACCAACATCAAGAAAGTTGGCAGGTTTGCCGCCAGCAAGCTGGATCATGTCCATGGTGGCCATTGCAAGTCCTGCTCCATTGACCATACAGCCGACATTGCCATCAAGGCGGACGTAGTTGAGATTTGATTTTGATGCTTCAACTTCAAAAGGATCTTCTTCGCTGATATCCCTCAGTTCAAGGAAATCTTTGTGGCGGAAAAGTGCATTATCATCAAAATTGATTTTGGCATCAAGAGCAAAGACCTTTCCTTCTTTGGTGACTACAAGCGGGTTGATTTCCGCAATTGCCGCATCAATCGAGGTATATGCCTTGTAAAGCGCGGTTATAAAGCGGACTGTGTTGCGAAATTGTTCATCCTTAAGGCCAAGAAAAAATGCTGCTTCCCGAGCCTGAAACTCTTGTATTCCGAACAGAGGATCAATCTGGATTTTCAGAAGTCTTTCCGGAGTCTCTTCAGCGACCGTTTCAATTTCCATACCGCCTTCAGTCGAAACCATGAGAACATTCCTTGATGTGGACCGATCAAGGGTGATACCGACATAAAACTCTTTTTCAATATTCATACCCTCTTCCACAAGCAGGCGTCTGACCTCTTTGCCTTCAGGTCCGGTCTGGTGGGTAACGAGAATCTGGCCAATCAATTGCTGAGCAATTTCAAAGGCTTCCTCAGGTGATTTGGCAAGCTTAACACCGCCGGCTTTCCCTCTGCCACCAGCATGAATCTGGGCTTTTACAACAACAACAGAGCTGTTCTGTTCGGAAAAAAGTTGTTCTGCAGCCTGTTTTGCTTCTTCAGGCGAATATGCTACAATTCCTTTTGGCACGGCAACTCCGAATGTTCTCAGGATATCCTTGCCTTGATATTCATGAATGTTCATATTGTTTAGTATTGGGTTACTGGCGCAGTTTTTACATTGTAATGCTGGAAAAACGGGAATTGCGCAAAGAGCATAGTATAATGAAAATTAGGATTATGATAAAGTCCGGGAGCACCAACTCAACAATATTTATTTAATAATTATGATGGAATTTACGTATTGCATGGAGCTTGCTTTCCGTGAAGCATTAAAGGCGTTTGAACGAAAGGAAGTTCCTGTGGGTGCGGTTGTTCTGGATAGTAATGGTCATATTATCGGGAGAGGGTATAACCAGGTTGAAGCGCTATGTGACGCCACAGCTCATGCTGAAATGATTGCCTTGACTTCGGCAATGGCAACCATCGGAAGTAAATATCTCAATGATTGTACTCTTGCCGTTACACTGGAACCATGCCCGATGTGTGCTGGAGCTATTGTCAACGCAAAAGTGGGGAGGCTTGTTTTCGGTGCTTATGATCCCAAAATGGGAGCCTCAGGGACAGTTATGAATGTGACCGGGTGCGGGCAGCTCAATCATCAGCCAGAGGTCTACGGGGGTATTATGGAGAACAAATGCGGCAGTCTGCTTCAGGATTTTTTCAGGGAGCTGCGGCAAAAACCGTAAGCGCCTATGCTTCGTTTTGCTTTGTGGTTATGTTCTCACGGATAATCTGTTTCAGAGAGCTTGCAAGGTGGGAGACGATATCTTGAGCCATGCCGCCTCCTGGCTGAGGTGGCTGAATGGTATCGAGGCTGTCCATACCGGCGTTTTTTACTGCCTTGCTGATGGTGACGGAGAGGATCGGATTGCACTCCCTGACGATCTCTTTCAACATGAATGATGCTTCAAACATGCTTTGTTGAATAATTTCTTTTTTGTCCTTTTCTGTCATTGCCTGGCACTGATGAATTGCAATAATTCCGGCAAGGCAGGTGAGATAGGTGTTGGTTGAGCCAGCAAGAAAAAGATTGAGAAAAAACGGAGTCAGCAGATTTCCCCCCGGCAGCAGTGTCGAGAGAGTATTGCTGAACGATGATTGTATAATCGGCTTGATGTGGGCAGGAATTTCTTCCTTTCTAAAATCAGAAAGTGGAAGGCACGCATAGACAGAGCCAATAAGGTCAAAAAACTCTCCCAGATGCTGCTCGCGGTTATGGATGGTATAGATATTCCAGAGTACCTTGACGTTGTTCAACAGGGAGGTGGTTGTACCGTATGAGGTGTTCTGGGCAAACGCGCCTACAAAAAAGTTTTTAGTGGCGATCTGCTTGGTGATGTTGAGTGCGTCAACCTCGAGAAACTTGAGGTTGGTGCGAACCCAGCGCTGATCCTTTTGCTGTTTTGATCCATCCGGGTGCATGGAGTGTACCGGCATTTTTTCAGCAATCCAGACGGTATAAAGCTCCATTCCATTGGAGTTCTCATGTTCTGGTAAAAGTGGTTTTTTTGTGATTGAAAAAAAACGGATTGCAAAATATACAGGGAAAAGAATGATGACTGTGCTGATAACAAGAAAAACCACTCCAGCATAAGGGTGGAAGGAATCGAGAAGCTTTACTGCCGAATGCAACTGGTTGACAATAAAGACAATCGTCAGGAGTATGATAGCCACAAGTGCAGCATACACCAATGAGCTTGCTTTCCTTTTCATATCGGCAGTAGTTATTCTATGACGGTTTTTAGCTGTCAGAAAAGAAGTTCTGTGTTCTAACTCTTCGTGTTTTCAGCCGCAACATCATCTCAAATCGTTTCCGGTTCCGGAAGTCGTATAGAGTGGTCACTGCTGAATTGATAGTCAAGAAAAATATCCTTGGCTGCTGGAAGCTGCCATTTTCCGTTTTCAAGTCTGTTTGTTGTTTCCTTGAGCCGGTATGTTGTCTGGCCGCATGTCCAGCAGTCATAATTAGCCATGCCTGTACAGAGACACGTTTTCTCTTTGATGAAAAGCGGTTCTCCCGGTTTTCTGGCTGCAAGTGCCTGATAATACTCGTCGATATAAGTGCACTTTCCGCCATTTTCAAGCAGATAGCCTAATCCTTCACAATTTGGCTTTATGGTATAGCGGAGTGTTGGTGAGGAGGTGAGCATCCGCATGGGATATCCAGTGGTTGAAGCCATATTGACCACGATATCCTCCTGACTTGCATTGATATAGTGTTGCTTGACCTCTGAGGGTAGACCGGCCTCTTTGCTGATCGTAAAACGCGTTGCCACTTGTACACCCGCAGCACCCAGTTGAAGATATTCAACCGCATCGGTGCCCGTAAAAATCCCGCCAGCAGGGATTACCGGAATGTTCAGCTCCTCTTTTTTCAGAAAAGCAAGCACTTCGTTGAAGATGGTCTTGAGATCAAAGGTCTGCCAGTCGCCTGGTCCGAAACCAAGGTGACCGCCGGCAAGCGGTCCTTCGACAACAATGTAGTCAGGCAGACGATCAAGGCGGATAGCCCGTTTAAGAAAGATGGAAAGTGCCCTGACCGAAGAGATGATAATACCTATTTTGACATCACGAAACCTTGGGTGCGCCTGTATAAGGTCAAGTGTTCGGAGATTGAGGCCTGCGGCAAGAGTCAAGCCGTCAATTCCTCCATCCATGGCAGCACATAGCCGTACCTTCAGCGTTTCAATGCCGCTGTTCATGGTCAGCTTTTCCATGCAGTTCAGAAAAATCGCACCGTTCCCGGTTTTCTGCGAGACCGTATGTTCGATATACTTTTTTTGTGCTTCTGCCAACTCTTCAAGATCAAACAAGACGGCAGATTTGTCAGGATTGGTACTATAAGCAGCGTACTTTTTTCTTTTCCGGCTTACAAAAGATGTTTTGAATATTCTGTCGCAGACATAACCAATCAAGGCGTCGGAAATATGACCTATTCCGCCGAGTTTTTCTGCTGCAAGAGCGAGTTCGGTTGTTGAGATATTAACTCCCATGCCACCGATAATGATGGGTACATATTCTTTTCCGCCTATTTGTAACCTGAAATTGTCTACGTTCATTGTCGTTTTTATCAGTATAAGAGCATTTACAGACCAATCATTACCAATGAGTGGCAGGTACCCTGAGCAGAGCTGGGGGGGCATCCCTCGCCAAAAATTACTTAAGATATCATATTTCAATTTATAAATCTATAGACAATTCTTAGAAAAAAAGCCATGCGCGACAACTGTCAGGAACATTCTTTACGTGAACATTATCAGTAAGGTGTTGATGAAGTTTGAGAAAAGGTGTGGAGAATATTAAATTGCAGGCCAACTTGAGAATCAAAATTTTCCAGAAATAAAAAAAATCCAGAAAAAGGGGATCATCACTATGATAAAATTGGTCTTGTTGCGGCATGGAGAGAGTCAATGGAACCGTGAAAACCGCTTTACTGGATGGTATGATATTGATTTGAGCGAGAAGGGCAGAGAAGAGGCTGCATACGCCGGTAAACTGCTTCGGGACGAAGGGTTTATTTTTGATGTCGCCTACACCTCTGTGTTGAAACGTGCAATCAGGACACTCTGGAGTGTTCTTGATGCCATGGATTTGATGTGGATTCCCGTTTTCAAGAGCTGGCGTCTCAACGAGCGCCATTATGGAGCGTTGCAGGGGCTCAATAAATCAGAGACTTCACAGAAATATGGAGAAGAACAAGTTCTTGTATGGCGGAGAAGCTACGATACTCCTCCACCTGCACTTGAAAAAGGCGATGAGCGCTATCCTGGCTCGGATCCCCGTTATGCAGACCTGACCGAATCGGAGATTCCTCTTGGTGAATGTCTCAAGGATACCGTTGCGCGGTTTCTTCCGATATGGCACGAAACAATAGCACCCGAAATCCGTAAAGGTCGCAAGGTCATTATTGCAGCTCATGGCAACTCGTTACGCGCGCTGGTCAAATACCTTGATAATATTTCCGAGGAAGATATTGTCAGTGTGAACATTCCGACAGGGATTCCCTTGGTCTATGAGCTTGATGATAACCTCAAAGCTATAAGAAGCTACTATCTTGGCGATCCGGAAGCCTTGAAAAAGGCAGTTGATGCCGTTGCCAGTCAGGGGAAGGCATAGACTTTCTGGTATTGCATGTCTTAGCTTGTTTTGTTAAAAAACTTTTATATTCTGCACTTTGATCTATCGGTTGCCTTTTTTTTGAAACTGTTTGAAAAGTTGTGCCTGAAAATATGAACGTTACGTTAAATGCGGGGCTCTATGATCCTCAGTTTGAGCATGATGCCTGCGGTGTAGGGTTTGTTGCCCATATCAAAGGCATCAAATCTCATGACATTGTAGAGCAGGGCTTGAAAATAAATGAAAATCTGAAACATCGTGGAGCTTGTGGGTGTGAAAAGAATACCGGTGATGGTGCGGGAATTCTTCTTCAGATTCCAGATAAGTTTCTTCGCAAAGCATGTACAGAAAGAAATATTGAACTTCCCCCTGAAAAACAGTACGGCGTAGGAATGCTTTTTCTGCCGCCGGATATATCCCAGAGACGTGCTATTGAAGATATCTGTCGTTTGATGATTCAGGCTGAGGGTCAGAAATTTCTCGGCTTCAGAAAAGTGCCGACATGCAATGACACCCTTGGAAAAACCGCACGATCTCAAGAGCCCGTTGTCAAGCAGCTCTTTGTGGGATGGGGAAAAGATATAGTTTCTGAACTTGAATTCGAAAGGAAGCTCTATATCATTCGCCGCCGCATAACGAAGAGGGTCAAATATACCGCTGGACTGCTTGGGAGCAGTTATTTCTACATTTCAAGTCTTTCCGGCAGAACCATTATTTATAAGGGCATGCTCCTTCCTGAGCAGGTAGGAGAGTTTTATCCTGAATTGCATGATTCTGATATGGAAAGTGCCATTGCCATGGTGCACTCCCGGTTCAGTACGAATACCTTCCCAAGCTGGGACAGGGCGCACCCATACAGATATCTTAGTCATAACGGTGAAATCAATACACTCAGGGGCAATGTCAACTGGATGAATGCGAGGGAGAAGACCATTCAGTCAGAGGTGTTCGGTGATGCTTTGGAGGATATTAAACCGGTTATCCTTGAAGATGGCAGCGATTCTGCCATTCTCGACAATACATTTGAGTTTCTTGTTCTTTCAGGGCGTTCATTGGCTCATGCAGCCATGATGATTATTCCTGAACCATGGGCAGGTAACAATGCGATGTCCCCGACGAAAAAAGCCTTCTACGAGTTTCACAGCTGTCTTATGGAACCGTGGGACGGTCCCGCATCGGTAACCTTTACTGATGGTGCTCAGATTGGCGCCGTTCTTGACCGTAATGGTCTTCGCCCTTCACGTTACTATATTACGAAGGATGACCTTGTCATTATGGCATCAGAGGTCGGGGTGCTTGATATTGCACCAGAGCGGATTCTTAAAAAGGACCGTCTCCAGCCCGGTAAAATGTTTCTTGTCGATACGGTTGAAGGGCGCATCATTTCCGATGAAGAGATTAAGCAGACTATTGCCGCTGAGCAGCCTTATGCAGAGTGGATATCGCGTAATATGATCGATCTTGAGGCTTTGGAAGACCATCCTCAGCTTAAAAATCCTGATGAGGATAAGTACAGTCTGACCGCACGCCAGAAAGTTTTCGGCTATACTCAGGAAGATATCTACCTGCAGATCAAGACGATGAGCGAGAAAGGAGTAGAACTCGTAGGATCGATGGGTAATGATACCCCTTTGGCGGTACTTTCAAATAAATCGAAGTTGTTGTACGACTATTTCAAGCAGCTTTTTGCCCAGGTGACCAATCCCCCGATAGATTCACTCAGGGAAGAGCTTATAACCTCCACAACAGTCATGCTTGGCACGGAAGGCCAATTGCTTGAGCCTTCAGAGGTGAATTGTCGACGAATCAGGTTGCCGCATCCTATTTTATCCAATCAGTCCCTTGAAAAGATTCGAGGTATTGATCAGCCTGGTTTCAGAGCGGTTACTCTTCCGATATTTTATGATGTCTCGCAAGGCGGCAAGGGGATTGAAGCTGCCATGCAGGATCTTTACCGCCATGCTGAACAGGCAGCAAGCAAGGGTGTCAATATTATTATTCTTTCCGACAAGGGAGAGATTGAAAAAGACCGCGCGCCAATTCCAGCATTGCTTGCAGTTTCAGGTCTGCACAACTTCCTTATTAATGCCGGTATAAGGACAAAGATCGGTTTGGTGCTTGAATCGGCTGAACCAAGGGCTGTGCATCACTTTGCCATGTTGATCAGTTATGGCGCAGGTGCAGTCAATCCCTATATGGCATTTGAGACCATCCATTCGCTGGTCGCATCAGGCCAGATAAAACTGGATGAGAAAGGTGCAATTAAAAATTATATCAAGGCCGCTGTCAAGGGTGTTGTGAAAACCATGGCTAAAATGGGTATTTCAACCATTCAGAGTTACCGCGGTGCCCAGATATTTGAGGCTGTCGGTCTCAATACCCAGATTGTTGATGCCTATTTTACCCGGACGCCGACTCGTATTGAGGGTATTGGTATTGATATAGTGGCTGAAGAGGTTCGCAAGCGCCATGAATCGGTTTTTCCACCTACAGGTAACAAAGTGAATCGGGGTCTTGAAGCTGGGGGTGAAAGAAAATGGCGTTATAACGGCGAATATCACCTGTTCAGCCCAGAAGCAATTCATGTTCTTCAGCACTCATGCAGAACGGCCAACTATGAGCTGTTTAAAAAATATGAAAACCTTATAGACGACCAGAGTGAGCATCTCTGCACAATTCGCGGCTTGATGGATATCAGGTTCAGTGAGCATGCAGTGCCCCTCGAAGAGGTCGAATCGGTTGAAACCATTCTCAAGAGGTTCAAGACCGGAGCCATGTCTTATGGATCTATAAGTCAGGAGGCTCATGAAACTCTGGCTATCGCCATGAACAGGCTTGGGGGCAGGAGTAATACCGGTGAAGGCGGCGAAGATCCTGAACGGTTCAAAAGAGATGCCAACGGCGATTCGAGGATGTCGGCTATCAAACAGGTTGCTTCCGGTAGGTTCGGTGTTACCAGTGAATACCTCGCCAGTGCCAATGAAATCCAGATAAAGATGGCTCAGGGAGCAAAACCCGGTGAAGGGGGACAGCTTCCAGGGTCTAAAGTCTATCCGTGGGTGGCCAAGGTTCGTCATTCAACTCCGGGTGTCGGATTGATTTCGCCCCCGCCCCATCATGATATCTATTCCATTGAGGATCTTGCGCAGCTTATTCATGATCTGAAAAATGCCAACCACACGGCACGTATCAACGTCAAGCTGGTTTCCACTGTTGGTGTAGGTACGATTGCGGCAGGTGTTGCCAAGGCTCATGCAGATGTTGTGCTTATCAGTGGCCATGACGGTGGAACCGGCGCGTCGCCAGTTTCGAGTATCATGCATGCAGGCATGCCATGGGAACTCGGTCTTGCTGAAGCGCACCAGACGCTTGTCCTCAACAATCTGCGCAGCCGGATTGTGGTGGAGGCAGATGGCCAGCTTAAAACAGCGCGGGATATTGTTATCGCAGCAATACTCGGCGCTGAAGAGTTCGGCTTTGCAACAACGACTCTCGTGGTGATGGGGTGTATTATGATGCGCTGCTGTCAGGACGACTCCTGTCCAGTTGGTGTTGCCACCCAGAACCCTGAGCTTCGCAAGCATTTCAAAGGTAAACCGGAACATGTTGAAAACTTCATGCGCTTTCTTGCTGAGGGTGTTCGAGAGTACATGTCGCGTCTTGGTGTCCGCACCATTAATGATCTTGTCGGTCATACCGAACTGCTCTCCATGAAGAAATCGATCAAGCACTGGAAGGCACAAGGCATTGATCTTTCCAAGATACTGTACAAGGCTGAGGCAGACGAACAGGAAACCCGATACTGCACCATTGCACAGGAGCATGGGCTTGATGAAAGTCTTGACCGTACCATGCTGCTTTCAATCTGCGAACCGGCGATAAAAAGAGAAGAGAAGGTATTCAGCGCGCTTACGATCAGGAATACCAACAGGGTTGTCGGTACTCTTGTTGGCTATGAAGTTACCAAAGCGTATGGCTCTGCCGGATTACCTGATGATACGATCCATTTGAAATTTTCAGGTTCTGCCGGCCAGAGTTTCGGTGCCTTTATACCGAACGGCATGACACTCGAACTTGAAGGTGATGCCAACGACTATGTGGGTAAGGGGCTTTCCGGAGGGCGGATTGTTGTCTATCCGTCAAAAGGCTCTTCTTTTGTGCCGGAAGAAAATATCATTATCGGTAATGTCGGTTTTTACGGTGCCACTTCCGGAGAAGCCTTTATCAGGGGAATGGCAGGCGAGCGCTTTTGTGTCCGCAACAGCGGCCTGAATGCTGTCGTTGAGGCTATCGGTGATCATGGTTGCGAATATATGACCGGTGGAACCGTGATTATTCTTGGAAAAACCGGACGCAACTTTGCTGCCGGCATGTCAGGCGGCATAGCCTATATCTATGATGTGGACGGAACGTTTGCCGAAAACTGCAATCGTGAGATGGTTGCCCTTTATTCGGTGGATGACCCTATGGAACTTGCAGGGCTTCAGTCTATGATTGAAAGGCATGTTGAATATACCGGAAGTGAACTTGGTCAGTCCATTCTTGATGACAGTGTGGCACTCCGTCAGCGTTTCGTTAAAGTTATATCGCATGATTATCAGAGAGCTCTTGATGCGATGGCCGAAGTTGAAGCTGCGGGTATCACTGGCGATGAAGCCGTTATGGCATCGTTCGAGAAAAATGTCCATGATCCTGCACGTGTTTCAGGGAATTGAGATCGAAAAAGGGCCGTACAGCCCTGTTTAGAAAAGATTAAACTATTGATATGGGCAAAGTTAAAGGTTTTATGGAGTACCAGAGAGCGTTGCCTGCAGACAGGGCACCTCTGGAGAGAATAAAAGATTGGCAGGAGTTCCATAAGGAGATGGCGGAAGCTGATCTGCAGAAACAGGGTGCTCGCTGTATGGATTGCGGTACGCCTTACTGTCATACCGGCTTTATGCTGAGCGGCATGACAAGCGGTTGCCCGATTCACAATCTTATTCCTGAATGGAATGACTACGTTTATAAAGGTTTCTGGCATGAAGCTTATGACCGGTTGATGAAAACCAATAATTTTCCAGAGTTTACAGGAAGGGTCTGTCCTGCTCCATGCGAAGGTTCCTGCGTGCTCGGCATTATTGAGCTTCCGGTCACCATCAAGAACATAGAGTACTCGATTATTGAACATGCGTTTGCCAAAGGCTGGGTCGAACCGAAAACAATTGCCTATAGAACAGGCAAAAGGGTCGCCGTTATTGGTTCTGGCCCTTCAGGGCTTGCCTGTGCTGACCAGCTTAACAAGGCCGGTCACAGTGTCACGGTGTTCGAGAGAGATGACCGTATCGGGGGTCTCATGATGTTTGGCATTCCAAACATGAAACTCGACAAAAAGCTGGTTGTCGAACGTCGAATTGATCTGATGAGGCTGGAAGGTGTCATATTTATGGAAAGTACTGAGGTTGGTATTGATTATCCAGCCGACAAACTGCTCGAAGAGTTTGATGCAGTGGTGCTCTGTACAGGTGCAACGAAGCCCCGAGACCTTTTCGCTGAGGGCCGCGAATTTCCGGGTATCCACTTTGCTATGGATTTTCTGCGTTCAAGCACCAAAGCGTTACTGACAGAGAGCGCACCAGTTCTTTCAGCCGAAGGAAAAAATGTGGTTGTTATAGGTGGTGGTGATACCGGCACAGACTGTGTAGCCACTTCATTGCGCCAAGGGTGCAAAAGTGTTATACAGCTCGAGATTATGCCGCAGCCGCCTTCTGAGCGTCAGCTCGATAATCCTTGGCCCGAATGGCCAAAAACCTTTAAAGTCGATTACGGACAAGAGGAAGCGACACTTGTGCAGGGTGATGATCCGAGAAAATACTCCATGATGACCAAAAAGTTTCTTGCCGACGAAAACGGTGCTCTGAAAGCTGTTGAAGTTTCAAAGGTGGAGTGGGTTAAAGCTGATGGAAGATATTTGCCTATGCCGGTTGCAGGTACCGAACAGATTATTCCTGCCGAGCTTGTGCTGCTTGCCATGGGCTTTATCGGGCCCGATGAGCATCTTCTGCAGCAGCTTCAGGTTGTTCAGGACGACCGTTCAAACATCAAGGCTACAGACAAAAAATATCTTACCAACCGTGACCGAATTTTTGCTGCTGGCGATGCCCGCCGTGGACAGAGTCTTGTGGTCTGGGCCATTCATGAGGGTCGATCCGCTGCGCGCGAGTGTGACCGATTTTTGATGGGAGAAACAAGTTTGCCCTAAACGATTGAGGGGACTTATGCGTTATAACCCGTACATCAATGAATTTCTTTTTAATCAAGCAGGCTTATGGAACAGCAAAAACTCAGGGAGCTTCTCGAAAAGCTTCATCAGGAGCTCGAACAGGTTGATACCGTTGATAAAAACACGGTAGCGGTTTTAACGAACCTCAGAGAGGATATAAGCAAACTTGTTACTGAAAACGTAGGTGCACATGAGAACGAATCACTTGTGGAGCGCATGAAAGAGGCTGTTGATCACTTTGAGACCGGACATCCCAAACTGAGTATGACCATACAGCATGTGCTGGATAGTCTGGCCAATATGGGATTTTAAGAAAATACCTTACTAACAAATTGAAGGCTCGATAGTTTCATGACAAGAGAAAGAGAAACGGTAAAAGGTAAAGCCAGAGGTGGCAACGGGAACAGTAATGATGAGGTTTTCTGTTCATTCTGCGGCAGAAGTGCTCAGGAATCCACCAGTATGGTTGCCGGTCCGAGAGCATTTATCTGTGACCGTTGCATAAAAACATCCTATGAAATCCTGCGTAAAGAACTCAGCGCGATACAGCAGCCCGAGCGACCTTCAGAGAAGCCGTTTCAGCCACGTCTGGTAAGCCCGAAAGCAATTATGGACTCCCTTGACCAGTATGTTGTCGGTCAGGAGATTGCCAAAAAGTCGCTTTCAGTAGCGGTGTATAACCATTACAAAAGGATCGAATCACAGGAGTGGACGCGTGATGACGATGACGATGGCGTTGTGATTGAAAAAAGCAATATTCTTCTTATTGGACCAACCGGTACCGGAAAAACTCTTTTGGCCCAGACGCTCGCCAATCTGCTTGAAGTTCCATTTTCTATCGTTGATGCCACATCGTTGACAGAGGCAGGATACGTTGGTGATGACGTTGAAACCATTCTTGCCCGCCTGCTTCATGCTTCAGATTTTAATCTTGAGCGTGCCGAGCGGGGAATTATCTATGTTGACGAGATTGATAAAATTGCCCGCAAATCAGCCAATGTCTCCATAACCCGCGACGTTTCGGGCGAGGGTGTACAGCAGGCTCTTTTGAAGATTCTTGAAGGTGCCGTTGTAGGCGTTCCTCCTAAAGGTGGCCGTAAGCACCCCGAGCAGCAGTTGATCAACATCAACACCAAGAACATTCTCTTTATCTGCGGAGGTGCTTTTGAAGGTCTTGACCGCCTGATTGCCCGAAGAGTCTCAAAATCGTCCATGGGCTTTGGCGCAAAGGTTAAGCATGGTCAAACTGGCTACGATCCTGAAATCCTCAAGCTTGTTATGCAGGACGACCTGCACGAGTATGGGCTGATACCAGAGTTCATCGGTCGCCTGCCGGTCATTTCCACCCTTGATATGCTTGATGCAAAAGCATTGCGCAACATTCTTGTTGAACCTAAAAACGCCATTACCAGGCAGTATAAAAAGCTGTTTGAAATGGATGGCGTAGAGCTTGAGTTTACCGACGAAGCTCTGGACAAAGTTGTCGGAATTGCCATTGAGCGAGGAACAGGGGCTCGGGCACTGCGCTCCGTGCTTGAAAATGTAATGATCGACATCATGTTTGAACTGCCTTCGATGAAAGTTATCCATAAATGCGTCATTACAGCCGACACCATAGAGAATAAAGCAGCACCGGAGTATGTGTCAGGCACAAGGAAACAGAAAAAAACCGCATAAAGTGCAAAACTGGGGATTACTCCCTTTGCATTTTATAAATGATATTCTATATTTCGACCCGTTCGAAAAGGACGATTAGCTCAGTTGGTTAGAGCGCTACATTGACACTGTAGAGGTCAGAAGTTCGAATCTTCTATCGTCCACAACCCACTTAAAAGCCTGCAAAATAACAACTTGCAGGCTTTTTTCTTTCCCCTTAAAACGCTTGAAATCACTTCGTTTTTATCGTTTTTGATCGTTGTTGAGCCTTTTTTATATTGTTTTTGTTACGCCATTGCCACGCGAAAACGTACCTCTAACTTCATGGGGGCTATTATGAGACTTGTTTTAAGACATCGGGTTATGACTGGCAGGCAGCAGCCAGGTTGCCATTCATTCTATCTTGAGATTTATCATAATGGGAAGCGCTCATATGAGCCTCTGGATATTGTTGCAGATCCAAAAGACAAGGCCAATTACCGGCAGACGATTCAATTCTGTCAGGATGTTATGGCCAAGCGCCAGCTTGAGCTGAAGGGATTGTCCACCGGTTTGAAAATATCACCGGCAGAGTATGACAGCGGTGATTTCCTCTCCTATTGCGGGCAGCTCGCCGATAAAACGTTGAATAAAAATACCCGGCAAAACTGGAAGGATGCCATTAAGAGTCTGGCCCGATTTGCTCCCGATGGTATCAGATTCAGAGATCTGAGTCATCAGTGGCTGGAGGCTTATCAGGGTTATCTTCTCAACGCACATGCACAGAATACTGCTCGAACCTATTCGACCAAAATCCGGCAGGCCATTTCAAAAGCTGAGCAGGATGGATATGTTGTCGATAATCCTAACAAGTTGGTTCCTCAGATTCCGGAACATGAAGGAGAAATTAAATACCTTTACTTTGAAGAAATCATGCTTCTGGCCAAGACGCCGCACCGACATCTTGGGCGCAGAGCTGCTTTTCTGTTCAACTGCTTTGTTCCTGTTCGCTCCGGTGACCTTGTCAATATGAATGAATCGAATATAAGACCGGATGGCATCGGCGGTTTCGAGGTCTATTTCCGCCAGGCAAAAAAACAGCGGATAGAGTCTATTCCTGTTTCTGAACAGGGTATGATCTATCTTCGGGAGGCTCGGGAGCTTGCAAAGAAGAGGCTCGGAAGAGAACTTAACGCAGACGACAAGATATTCAATGTGGGACATAAAAAATGGTATGGCGGCATGTTGAAAGTCTGGGCACAGCGTGCTTTCGAGCTTTATGGGCATGAACTGTCGCATGAAATCCGCAACCATTTCAGTTGGGCATGCAAGGACATCTCCCCCCACTGGGCAAGGCATACTGGTGCAACGATGTTGTTGAACGCGGGGGCAGACCTTGACGCTGTAGGCGATATTCTCGGACACCGGGATCGAAAAACCACCATAAGATACGCGAAAATTCATCCTCGCACTAAACGCAGTACCATTGCGATGATGCCATCTATCTAGGCATAAGGTACAAATGACAGGGACTTTCAAAAGTGGCGTAAACAAATGGGAATACATCGGTCACCACATAGTTCGCTCGTCCGATCTGTTTTTGCTTTGCGAGCAGGATCGCAATGATCCGGAGAGTGAGCCTCCTTTTATCGCACGTCTTTTTCCCTGCGAGCTGTATGGCATGATTACCTTTGTTTTGAAGAGGATCAGAGAGGTCGATGCTGAAGCCGGGAAATTGTTTCAGAAAGCGCAAAGTGGCCACGAATTTATCCCTCTCGAATACCGGGGCCGGGAGATGCAGCATTTCAGAATGCTGATTGGCAAGACTGCCGAACAAAAGGTATCCGAACTGTACAACGCTGAATTCATAAACGACACAGATGAAGGTTATGAAACCTATCAGGGCGTTTTTGTGACCCTTGAGCGTGCGCTCGGTTTTTTGTTCCAGGAGATAGGTTACCGTTCAGGAACACCATCGTCAAAATTTTCAGAGAGGATTCAGTTGTTGTATCCGGAGTACAACACGCTCATCACTCGAAACATCGAGGCGGCTCGTCCAGCCCTTGTGCGGGTAAAAACGGTTCCGGTTCATGACGTGTCAGTCTTGAAGATTCATCTCTCCACTGAACAGCTTGATGAGTTGTATAATGACCTCAGTAAATTTTTCGACACCCGGGAGCAGGAAGATTTGCTGTTGCTGCTGCTGGGGAATGAGTCAGACCGAAAACTTCTCTTCATGGGGAACCAGAATAGATTGGTCGAGGTTTTCCGGCGCCTTCATTATCATCGAAAGATCACCGATTCACAGACGCATCTTCGTAACTGGCTCTGCCACAACTTCAAGTACCGCTCGAAAAGCGGAGAATCGGAGTTGAGCTTGAATTCCGTCTGGGATATCCTCACGAAAGCAAAAGGTGAGCCTTCATCCCGAAGCCGGATTTGTCTTTTCGATTGGCTGCCGTACAGAACTCATTCCGCAGTCAAAAGAAGCTGGTAAAGATAAACAAGCGCCATCCTCTCGCATCATTCCGGAAGATCTGAAGAGCTTGCGGATAGACACCCCATATCATGCTCATCATTCGGCAGCAACCCCTGCCTGCGCTCATGACAGAAAACCCATAATAAACCGTACCCCGTTTTACCCTCTGGAGGTTGAACGGGGTTAATTTTTTAGATGATTTTCCATCGTTGCTCTCAAGAATCTTTAAAGGAATCAGCGATGGGACATGATGAAAACCCCCGGTTTAAGTCGATTGATGATTTGATCGATGCTCTCCCCATCATCATACGTCAGGAAATAACCAGAGCATTACAATCCGAAAAGCCGGACAAGCTTCTCACGGTTTCTGAAGCCGCCGAGTATCTGCGTCTCGCGATCCCGACGATCTATAGTCTGGTCCAGCGCAACAAGATTCCCTACATGAAAAAAACCAAGAGGCTCTACTTCTCTGAAATCAAGTTGAAAGAGTGGCTCGATCAGAGCAGGGTGCGCTCCAATTACGAGAGGGAAAAGGAGGTCATCAACAAACTTGTCAAGCGAAAATCAGTATACCGGGTGAAATAGTGATGAATCATTTTTATCGCTGTCAATAGGTATTGACGGAGTTTTTATGAGTGCTTCAAGGAGTGAAATCAAAGCCGAGAAAATGAAAACAATAGCAGTTGTCTCCCAGAAGGGCGGGGCAGGAAAAACAACGATTGCCGTCAATCTGGCCATTGCTGCAGAACAGAGGGGATTGCACTGTGCAATTGTCGATCTGGACCCTCAATCCAGTGCCAGGAGTTGGCATGATATCCGCCGGAAAGAGAGCCCTGTCGTTATTTCATCCCATTCATCGAGACTGCCGCATATCCTTCAAACAGCCCGCGAAAACGGTGCCGATCTGGTCATTCTTGATACAGCCCCTCATTCCGAAACGGTGGCGTTGTCTGCCGCAAGAGCTGCTGATCTTGTGCTTATTCCATGTCGGCCATCGGTTTTTGATTTAAGGGCGATAGCAACTTCAGTCGATCTCGCTTCTCTGGCACAGACACCGGCTGTTGTGGTGCTTAATGGCGTGCCATCGAGAGGTGTTCTGGCCGCCGAAGCAACAACTGCCATTACAGGTTACGGTGTCGATATGGCGCCTGATACGCTGGGGCAGAGAGCAGCTTTTGTTCACTCGCTTACCGTCGGGTTATCGGTTCTGGAATACGAACCGGCATCGAAAGCAGCCGAAGAAATTCTCGCTGTTTTTCGATGGCTATGCAGCCGTCTCGGAATCAACTGATCAAGAAGGAGATCCTGCCATGAGCAAACAGGGAAGTCTTGTCGATGCACTCCGAAAAGAGGATTTGAAACCTGCAAAAGCTGATGACCATGATGCCGGCTTCAACCCGGTTTCCCTATACGTTTCGCCTTGCAGGGCAGGGAAAAAGCCCTTGACCGTGTGGTTTGAAGCTGATGTCATCAAGCAATTGAAGATGATCGGACTCCAGGAGGGAATGACGATACAGTCCATGACAGGGGAAGCGTTGAACGACTTTTTTTCTAAACACAATAAATCCCGGATTGCCCGGTGATAGCAGGAATGAACATGACTCCGGATCAAACATTTACCGCTGTTCAACTGAGAAACCAAGCCGAACTTCTCTGCTCGGTTTTTTTCGGTTCACCGGTTTCCACCATACAGGGACAGCAGGGAGATATTGCTCTTTTTTCGCCGGGAACGCTTGTCGGATACATGACGGTGCAGCGTCGAAAAACCCGAGCGTTTCTCTTCAGAACAGGTGAAGGAGATGCATCTGAAAAAGTGGCGGGAGTTTATCCATCGGTAACGCTTCTGGTCGAGGCGAGATCCAGGGGAAACGTCCGAAAACTGTTTCGTCTGGTTCATTATCTGCGGAGGAAAAAAGTGCCGTTGCAGGAGTTGCCGGATATGTTTTTCTGCCGGTTTCATGCACTTCTCGCCAGCCGGAATATGAGTAATCAGGAAATAAACTCACTGGTGCTGAAATGCAGAACTATCGGCGATTTTTCCCTTTGATCGGTGCCGCAATCCTCATCGCATCGCTTGCGTTGGTAGGCCGGTTTTTTCCCGCAGTTTGGTGCGTGTATAACTATACCGACAGCTTGCCGAAAGGCTTTTACCGGATAGAGAGAAAGGCGTTTTACCATCGTGGCGATCTTCTTGTTTTCAAGGTTCCTGAAGGGGTCAGGCGGATGGTAAAGGATCGCCACTGGCTTCGTGACAATGGGTTTCTGGTGAAGCCTCTTATCGGTCTCAGGGGTGACTTTGTATGCACCAGATTCGGACGATTCAAGGTAGCCGGTCATGATTTTGGAGGAATACAGAAGTGCGATAAAGAGGGCAGGAATTTACCTGACTATGTCGCTTGCGGGGTTGTGCAATCGGGGTTTCTGGTAGGGATCGAAGGTATGGCGAACAGCTTTGATTCACGGTACTATGGCCCGATTCAGGAGTGTTCTGTTCTTGGCATTGCAGTTCCTTTGTGGCTTTTCTGAAAGAGGTCCATGCTTCCCGATGATCAAGAGGTTTGGGAGAAAGAGAGTGTGTAAACAGTTGTAGTGCAAGATAAACCAATGCGAACAATTGCCTTTCAAGGCATTGTTACGCAATGGATTAAAGGGTTAACACGGCGTGTTAGCATGGTGACATTCGGTTAACATACTGCGAAATAGCATCAGGAGCCGTTTTCAGGCAACGTAAGGGGTAAAAAATCATAACGATCCGGAGCAATGAAGTCATCTGAAGAATTGCCGATTTTTCGGCCACGGTTAGGCGGAAAATCGCGTGTCGAAAAGGCGCCCGTTATGAAGCGCTCTTTTCTGGATCAGCTTGGTAAAAAAACGTCTGCAAAAAAAACAGCAACCCGTTCATTGCGGGGAGGCCACAGAAATCGTGGAGCCAGCCCAAGCCATGTAAAAAGCGCCGGTCATTATGCACGCAGGGTCGTCGTAAAGGCAAGAATCGTTCAGATGACTGCGGCGGGCAAAAGAGCCGCAATGCTGCACGTCCAGTATGTTGAGCGGGGAGGTGTTGAAAAGGATGGAACTGCCGGCAAGCTCTATGGTGATGAAAACCGATTTGACCGGAACAGTTTCCAGAGAGAGATTGAGGGTGAGCCGCATCAGTTCCGCTTTATCGTTTCTCCGGAAAATGCCGATGATCTTGACCTCGATGAGTTTACCCGGAAACTGGTCAACCAGATGGAGTCCGATCTTGACCGGAAGATCGACTGGGGTGCCGTGAATCACTACAATACCGATAACCCTCATGTCCATATCATCGTCAGAGGGGTAGACAGTGATGGCAATGAGCTGAGAATCAGCCCTGAATATATCTCGAACGGTATACGCAACCGGGCAGGTGAAATTGCCACCAGAGAACTGGGTATGCGTTCAGAGCTGGAGATTCAGCAGCAGAGAACCAAAGAGGTATCACCGGCAAGGCTCACCTCTCTTGACCGATCTATCGTTGCCATTGAACGAAATGGTATGGTAGAACTTGGTCAGTGTCCGGTCGAAAAAAGGGAGCTGTTTCAGCAACGCCTGCTCTCCCGGCGTTTGAAGTCTCTTGAATCATTCGGTCTTGCTGAAAATACAGGAGTCCGGCAGTGGTCGATGACCGAAGGATGGGAGCAGAAGCTGCAGGCGATTGCCAGGCGAAACGAAATCTTCAGGGAGATGCACCAGAGCGTCGGTGGCGATCCCGGAAAGTACAGGATGTATGCTCCTCAACCGGATGCGCAGCGGATTGAAGGGAAGCTTGTCAGCAAAGGAATGTCCGATGAATGGCATGACCGATACTACATCGTGGTTGAAACTCCTCAGGGAAATGCATGGTATGTCAATCTCGGTAAAAGCAGTGATCCCGGAAAGTATGGGGTGGGTGATATCGTCACGGTTACAGCCGAAAAAGAAGAGTGGCTGAAAAAGGCTGATCTTGCCATTGCCAGCCACGCAGCAAAGCATGGGGGCATCTATGAGCGGCAGCAGCACCTGAAAGATATTCAGGAAGAGATGGTTGAGGTTGAAGGAGGAGGCAGGCTTCATCGTAAAGCATATGTCGAAGCCCATGAACGACGGTTGCAGCGGTTGCAGCGATTTGGTCTCGTCAGGCAGCTTCCAGACGGTTCATGGAGAGTTCCGGATGATCTTATCGCAACCCTGAAAGAAAGGGATGCGGCCAATCCCGCCATGCAACAGAAAATTGAGCGGCAGTCTCTGCTCCGATTACCTGAACAGGAAAACTACCGGGGCAGGATGTGGATCGACCGGTTTACAGCAAAACCCGATAACCCGGAATTTGCAAAACAGGGGTTTGGCAAAGAGCTGAACGATGCTGTCCGGCGGCGTGCTCTTTTTCTGCAGGAGCTTGGCATCGACCCTCTCGATCCTGCCAGGGCAAAACATCTTGACAAGCTTGAAAAACATGATCTCGCTGAAAAGATCAAACAGCAGCATGGCGGAGAGTTCAGGGAGCTGAAATCAGGAGAGCGGTTCCGGGGGACATTGAGCGATACAGGCCTGCAAGCGAGCGGCAAACGTTATGCTCAGCTCTATGATCCGAAGGCCAAAGAGTTTTCACTGGTCCCATGGAAGCAGGATTATGAAAGGCTTGTCTCGAAACAGGTTGAGCTGATCCATGCTGAAGCCGGGTATAAAGTGGTTCAGCAACTCGATCTGCGAAAAGGGAGATAACTCATGAAAAAAACCCGCACGGTCAATGTTTTTTATGGTCATGTAGCGACCGGCATGTCTTTCATATTGTTCGGCACCTGGGCAACAACACAATATGTCGCATGGCTGCTGGGATATCAGCATCAGCTTGGCAAACCGCTTCTTGTTGTGCAGGGTTATCCCGTTTACGATCCATGGCAGTGGTTTTTCTGGGCATTTCATTTCGAGGCATATGCGCCTTGGGTTTTTGAACATGCCAGCCGGATTACCTACGTCAACTTCTTCGTCATGTTTGCCCTGATGGTGTTCCTTGCTGTTCGGCGGGCGAAACGTCGCAACCCGTCGGGCTCTTATGGAACGGCTCGATGGGCATCGGTCAGTGAGTTGCAGCAGACCGGCATATTCGTTGAGCAGGGTGTGATTCTGGGGCAAACAAACGACGCTGAATTTCATACGGAAGTGACAAAGGGCACCGGGGAAGTACATTGGAAGATGGACAAGCCCGGCAGCATGATTCTGCGTCATAACGGCCCCGAGCATATTTTCTGCTTTGCACCGACCAGAAGCGGTAAGGGGGTGGGGCTTGTTATCCCGACACTGCTGGCATGGAACGAATCGGTTATAGCCTACGACATCAAGAAGGAGTTGTGGTCAGCTACTGCCGGATGGCGGAGGCGTTTTTCGCATTGCTGGCGGTTCGAGCCGACCGCACCGGATTCAGTACGCTTCAATCCGTTGCTTGAAATTCGAAAAGGGGCTTACGAGGTCAGGGATGTGCAGAATGTCGCCGATATTCTGGTAGATCCGGATGGCTCGAAAGAACATCACGATCACTGGGAAAAAACCGGGCACTCCCTGCTTGTCGGTGTTATCCTGCATGTGCTCTATGCCGAAGAGGATAAAAGCCTAAGTGGTGTTGCAAACTTTCTCTCCGACCCGGAAAGAAGCGTTTACGATACCCTGAAATTCATGCTTACCTTTTCTCATCTGAAAGAGGGCGCTCATCCGGTTGTGGCTGCCTGTGCAAGGGAGATGCTTAACAAGACAGAAAACGAACTCTCGGGAGTGGTCTCTACCGCTATGAGCTTTCTTGGTTTGTACCGGGACCCGTTTATTGCCCGGAACACCTCAGCATCAGATTTCACCATTCGTGATCTGATGAACAGTGAGCATCCGGTAAGCCTCTACCTTGTTGTTCCTCCAAGTGATATCGAACGAACAAAACCGCTGATGCGGCTTGTCCTGAACCAGTTCGGGAGGCGACTGACCGAAAAGATCGAGTATGGAAAGGGCAAGAAGCATTACCGGCACCGGTTGCTGATGATGCTCGATGAATTTCCCAGTCTTGGAAGGCTTGGCTTTTTTGAATCGGAACTGGCCTATATGGCCGGATACGGCATCAAATGCGTCATGATTGCCCAGTCACTGAACCAGATCGAGATGGCTTACGGCCCCAATAATTCAATTCTCGATAACTCACATGTACGGATCACCTACGGTGCTCTCGATGAACGGACGGCCAAACGGATTTCCGATCTGCTCGGGCAGGCGACAGAAAAACGGCTCCAGATGAACTTTGCCGGTAACCGGCTTTCGCCCTGGCTTGGCCATATCATGGAAAGCGAGCAGGAAACCCCGAGGCCGTTACTCACGCCCGGTGAAATACTTCAGTTGCCGGGCGATGATGCATTAGTGATGATCGGCGGATTGCCACCCTACCGGGCTAAAAAACTCATGTACTATCAGGACGAACGCTTCAGGGAGAGGGCTTGGCTTCCAGCTCCGGATGATCCGGACGAGCAGCAGGCAGAACTTCTCAAGAAAGGGGAGTGCAATTCATGGTTCGACCCGGTAGTCTGTCAGGTTCAACGGGTAGAAATTCCCTCAGAGGAGGTATGCAGGAACAATGCCGTTGAATCTGAAACGGAGTTACCTGATGAAGATCGAGCAGCCGAGGATCATGCTTTCCTCCACCGGGATGATTCGGATGATTTCTCTCATGAAGAGTCGATTCCTGAAAACACGCTTTCTGTAGAAGATGCCGTCATCAACCGGAATGGCAGTCAACCTGGGCGAGCACCCATTATCGATTTAAGCAGAACACCACAAGGAGGACATTTACCATTATGAAGCGCAAGAACATTCACCCCTACCTCTCTCCGGAACTCTATGCCCAGTTCAAGGCATACTGCAAGAGAATCAATGCAACGGAAAGCAGCGTCATTGGATCAGCTCTGAAAGAGTATTTCGATGATTCCACCGATATGAAGTTGCTGTTGCGAAGGCTTGACCGGCTTGGCCGTCATGCCACCCGTCTGGAACGTGATATCAATGCGATGGCCGAAGCGTTTGCTGTTTTTGTACAGCTCTGGTTTGCCCATACCCCGAGTATCGGTGAAAATGAAAAAGATGCAGCAAGAAGGGAGGCCTGGAATCAATACCAGAAATTTGTCGAGTATGTGGCAACCCAGATGGCAGGCGGTCATCGGTTTATTGACGATCTTGTGCAGGACACAATAGCCGATGAAGATGAGCTGCATCAGGCTGTCAGCAACAATGCTGATTGATGCAGAGGATGTAATATTGCTGAATATGACGTATATTTCCCGATGCTCTAACCATTAAGGAACTTATGGAAATACGGGTTGTAAGCAGCGGTCTTATGCCGTACGTGGCGCGTCTGGTGCGGACTGCTGCGAGTTCTCTGGCGGCTGGCGGTGCAGCAATGCTGCGCAAATGGAGCCATCAGGGCGGAGTGAGTCGTTTCGTCCCTCAACGCCGCTCACCAAAATGTTGGTACTGCTCTCTCGCTCAAAAGCAAAGCCGGAATGAGCTGCCAATTGACTACGGTACGAACACCAGGCGGAAGCCAAGTTCGAAGTTATGGCTGGAGGGGATGCTGCCACCACGATCAGCAGACCGACAGTACGCGACGTGGTTGCGCCAGCTCCCGCCACGAAACACACGGTTCGAACCGCTTGCTGGACCAGCGGGATTATAAACGGTGCCTTTTGCTTTACAATCATCATAGTAAGTGCCACTGTACCAGTCACTGCACCATTCATAAACATTGCCATGCATGTTGTACAAACCCCATGCATTTGGGGCAAAACTGTTTACCTCAACGGTGTTCTGACGGAATCCCCCTTCCGGATTGCGTTTATAGTGATAACCGTTATAGTTTGCCTGATTCGTTGTAAGGTTTTCTCCGAAATTGAAGGCTGTTTTGCTTCCTGCTCGACAAGCATACTCCCACTCTGCTTCGGTTGGTAAACGAAATTGTTTCCCCGTTTTTGTTGAGAGCCATTTGCAATAGGCGACAGCGTCATACCAGCTCACATACAATACCGGATGATTCTCTTCACTCTGAGGTCGCACACTACCCGAAACGCCATGACGCCAGTTTACTCCATCCCCTTTTTTTGACTCACCATTGGAGATAATAAAGCTCCAGCCGAATATTTCAGAAAATGCTTGGTACCCCGATGCTTCCAGGAATCTCCTGAACTCGGCAACAGTTACCGTATATTTGCTCATATAAAAGTCACTCAATTTTACCTGATGCTGCGTCTCATTGGTTTGGCGATTAACTTCACCCTCCGGACTTCCCATCGTAAACTCTCCGCCGCGTATCAAAACATAGTTATCGATGAGAGACTCTTTGCTGATATTCAGAGTCGACACCGTTTCACCCAAAACAGGCTGCTCAGGTGACGCTTGATGTGGGTGGTTGAGTTGTTCGGCTGAATCTTGATTTTGAAGATCTTGTTTATGGCCAAATATTTTAGTAAACCAGCTCATTCTGACTCCGTTTATAGTTAACAAGTCTTTGTTTACAGAGGGATACGATTATGAATGAACATTTGGGAAATCGCGTTCAGCTTAGCTTGAATATTTACTGTCAATATACCGAATTGCCTGCTGCACTTCAAGCAAGCTGCAAATCACTCACGCCAATGCGCTGTCTGCACGCCGCAAAAGTCCGCAATGCCGCCAATCAGCCAACCGCTTGCCAAAGCAAACCCTCCGGCAGCGGACTTTCGGTCAAGTCCAAGCGCAAGCGCGGAGACCTTAAATGCACCTGGTTCGGAGCCCACCACCTGAAAACGAGAAAAAAAGCAACCATGCGTCCAGCAACAATTGCTCGCAAGCAAGCTGCAAATCACTCACGCCAATGCGCTATCTGCACGCCACCAAAGCAAGTCAGCAAGCCACAAAAAGCAAGCCCTTCAGCATCGGACTCACACCCAAGCCCAAGCGCGGAGACCTTAAATGCGCCTGGTTGGGATGCCCCTCACTTGAAAACGAGATAAGAGCAGCTATACGTCCGATAAAGAGGCAAACGTCGGTATGAGGCAAGCAATGGTTGATCTGCCTTACGACTGGCGATCATTTGGCCTTCTCTTTTTGCAAATGCTGTGCCACCGAGGCAGATCAAGTTTTGCGGACGTTCGTTCGAAGCTCAAACTAACGGTTACGATACTATCCATGCAATAGAAGACTCTCAGTCACCGTGCAGCAAAATCGGGTGCTTTGAATTGTAAAAGGTCAGTTGTCACACCAATCCTCTTCCGCCCGACAGCACTGCCAATGTCCGTTCTCACGCCGCCAATGCAAGCAGCCTGCCCGCCACATGCACGTTTCAAGCCAGCAAGCCAAGCAAGCTCTGCAGGCTCGCAGACCTAAAAATGCGTACTCGCCATGAATGCTTTTAAGTGCCGCTGTCATGCCGCCGATTTGCCGCCATCCTGCCAATGCATCGACCGCCGCTAATGCCCAGCTCTCCCGCCTGTGCAAGCAGCCAGCAAAGACAGCGGGATTGTGCTGCAGCAATGGCTTGGCGGCAATGCATGGAGCGAGGCGGAGGGGCGGGCTTTATGAGCGGGGTGCAGGCTCTGTAGCTGAGTGCGGGCTGACTGCGTGATTACCTGTTCGTGAAAATATTGCTGATAAAAGTGTGTTTTTTATAATTTTATTTGTATAATAAATTATAGGTTACTTAATACTTATGAACTCAAGTATAGGGAAACTTGGAGTCAGTTTTCGTATTGTTATCCTATAAGCCATTTTTTTTACTGATCCATATATGAACCAGAAATATAATTCAATAAACTGTTTAACCGATTATTATACATGCGGTTAACCGTTTTTTGATTAGTTGATAATCGGAGTTTTATATGGGTTGAAACTCTAAAATCCGCGGTTTAGGCGGATCCGTCTATTTGTTGTTCGGCAACTAAACAACACGAAAGGAGACCCATGAGCTTCTGGAAAAAACTATTCGGTGGTTCGCCAAGTAAAGAACCAGCCCCCATTCTGGCGAAAACGGCTGACTCTGCTACGGCTAAGAATCAGCCACCGCAAACTGCGCACGCTCCCGCTACGCCCAAGCAACCTCCGACATCAACACCGACTAAACCTATGCCAGAGGCGACACACCGCCACCGCCATGAGTGGAATGAAAGTGGCGTAGAGTGCTCCTTATGCGGAACAAGACGAAATTTGACTGGAATGACTGTTGTCGCTGCGGGGTATTCATTGGTGGCCCCATTAAATACAGCATCTGAACGTGATCGCAGTTTTCTCTGCAGATCGCCGGCGTCGTATCATCCTGATGCATATGACGGTGTGTGGTTGGTGGACGAAACTAAGGGCACAACTGGTTCTTTTGTTATCGAGAAGGTTCTTGAGCATCAGACTACCTCATCACCGATGGCACAGGAATTGTTCCAGGAAGGCATCAATTTGCGAGGAGAAGGAAAATGGGTTATGGCTGCGGACTTTATTCGACAGGCCGCAGACATGGATCACGCGGAAGCTCAATTCAACTATGCCCTCATATGTATGCGTGGTGACGGGGTCACACAATCAGAGAGAGAGGGTTTGCGTTGGATGAAGAAGTCAGCAGATAATGGTTTTGAACCCGCAAAAAGGAATTGTGACATTCTTAGACAGTCTGGACATATGTAAAGACACACTCAAAAGCCGAACAAGGCGCATCCACCCAACCTTCAGATGCTAAGCTCCTTCGGCGGGTGATGCGTGACGTTAGACTCGCACGGCTATGCCAAAGCCTATCGAATGGGATATCACGGAAGAGCAATTGTTCAATTACCCGAGCTACACCTGGCCACTCAAGTGATCTTGGTGCGGTTTCCACAATTGGACTCAAGTTCCAGAATTCAACGGAATCACTTTCCTTTGTCAAATGTGCGGGAAACCGAATTCTGTGGCGCGCACAGGCACGCACATTCGTGTTTCTCTAGCAGCCTGTCGGACTTAAAACACACCATAACGTTTTGAAACATCATCATAAAGTATTATATTAGAATCGATTAGGCGTTATTTATTTATCTCCGGA
>CAIPYV010000095.1 GCA_903869365.1 uncultured Chlorobiaceae bacterium | reverse complement strand
TGACGTTACTCTCCTGGTCGCAGGACAGCTTTGGGTTTGCCGACAGCTTTGACGAAGCAGCAGGGCGTTATAAGGGGTTACGCAACGGCACTGTGGTTCAAATTACTGACCCTAACTCTCCTGAGTTAGTGGTGAAACCAGATATTGCATACAAGCAGATTGAAGCTGAGCGTGTGGCTCTTACAACAACTCCAGCTTCTGATGGCAACATCGAGACAGAAGATGGCTTGGGTGAACAACATCGGTTAGGCGAAAATTTTACCGAAGCGCCACTGCCAGCCGCCTCAACAAGACCTAAACGTTTTCACGGGACAGTCACACTCGATACCACGCGTGTTGGACGTGATGCCAGTAAGATTGCTGAGGAAGTAATTGCTCATCTGGCTAGCTTAGTCGGTGCGCGAGTTACAGTGATTATTGAAATTGAAGCCGATTTGCCAGAAGGTGTACCAGATAGTGTTGTGCGAACCGTTACTGAAAATAGTCGGACACTGAAATTTACAAGTCAAGGGTTTGAAAAGGAGTAGTGAGCCTGCTCTATTTTCACCGTACGGGCGACCCTTGTGGTCGCCCTCCGTTGTAGCTTCTCAGGCACTTTATATGCAATGCTGTGTTATTCAATGATCCCCGACCGCACACTCTCCCTTGTGATCATAACCCGTTCTGCCGAATCCCTGACCATCTGCTGAAGCAACGGCAGAAAGCCTTCAATATTCTCCGGAGTATCCACAAGCTCAACAATCATGGGAAGGTTCAGGCCGAACTCCACAATTTTAGCGGTATTGATATGCAGATCATGACCGTACGAAAGCACACCCTTCATGACGGTTGCACCCGCCATACCGAGCTGCCGGGCTTCACGGACGATCTCCTCATAGAGAGGGCGATGACCGAATCGTACATGTTCACCGACAAAGATCCGGAGCGATTCCAACTGTTTCAGTTCCATAATTCCCCTTATGTCCAGAGTTTTGCAAAAAGCGTTCCTGAATAGAGAGCGATCAGCCCCCCTGCGATACTGCCAAAAAGATACATACTGGTATAAAAGATCTGTCCATCTCTCATGAGTGCGGCTGACTCAAACATATACGCGGAAAAAGTAGTAAACCCTCCGCAGATGCCCGTCACCAGAAATAGTCTTGCTTCAGGGGAAACAAGTGTCGTGGAAACCGCCAGCTCACTCAGAAAACCAATCAGAAAACTGCCTAAAATATTAACAGCAAAGGTTGCAAAAGGGAAGCCCGGTGCGAGCGGAGAGAACAGCAGCGTCACCATGTAACGCGCTGCGGAACCAAGAAACCCACCCGTACCGACCATCACCAGCGGCCATGCATGTTTACCGACCATGGCCACCTTGCCCCTCTTCTATACGCTTGTGTGCGCAGCACATCTCATCGAGAATACCGAGCAACGTATTGAAAATACCCACACAAACTATTGTGGGCGCCCATAACCCTATAAAAATGGCAATCAACTCATGGTTTGCCCCTGTACCAAAAATAAATACGTAGATGGATAGCAGTATCGACAACGATGCTCCGATAAAATAATAATGCGGCTTCATACCCTGAGTTTGATTAAGTGAGCCCTACCAGTAAAATGTAATAATAAGGTCATGAAAAAACCAGTTCAACAACACTTAATCTGGCCAACGCTCCCTTACTCAATATCAATATGCACCTCATTGCGCCGCAGAAAAGGAAGAGTCCATGGCGGATCATAGCTTGCCGATCGCGCTCCTGAAAGTACCCTGTTCCCGTTCTTTTCAAGCCATCCGGTCAGCTTCTCTGCAAAATTCCGGAGATTATGTTCAGAATGTAAGCCGGAATAACGGATAACACCAACCTTCTTTCCCGGAAGCATCCGCAGTTTCACTGCGTCGTCAAGAGGAACTGGAAGCGTTTCAAGCCTATACCCTTCGGGCATCACAAACGACATCACCCAGGCATTGCCTTTTTTTTCCTGTATCACCGGAGCAGTCATCGATATTTTTTCACTGACAGGTTCCTGCAGCACCGGAGCGGTCATGGCAAGTTTCTGTTTTGCCCGGTTCTTGCCGAAAATATAACCTGCAAGACGACTGAAAGCAGCGCCGCTTGTTTGCCCGTAAGAGCCTTCAACAACCGTTTCAGCAACAATCATCTCCCCATATTGCCTGATTTCAATCTCCCCGTCCTGAGAAAGAACCTTGTATGGTGGTTCATTTGCCGTACGCTTTCCCAGAACCGAACAGCCTGCAAGCATCAGACTTGTCATCAGCAGCACCGACCATGCACCCATAATTTCCTCCCTAAGATCATCACGATTAGAGAACCTTCTTGTCAAACTAAACAATTATAACAGTGAAAAGGTTTTTTGATAGCTTGAGATCAGCTCAAAAATTGACATTCTCATAAATGAGCTTTAATTTGTTGTTACGAGAGTTTGATATCCTAACTTGGAGAGCTGCCATAGTTTTAACGCTGAAACAACGAGTACTTGCCATCGATTACGGAACAAAGCGTATCGGAGTGGCCCGCAGTGATCCTTTTGGTCTCTTTGCCCAGCCAGTCGGCACCTTTGACCGTGCAGGTTTTTTCAAGACCCTTGAGGCAATGCTGGGAACGAATGATATTGAAAAAATCATTGTTGGTTATCCACTGAGTAATACCGGCGAAAAAAACGCCATGACCGGAGTGCTTGACCGCTTTATTGATGAGCTTTCTGTAGCATTTCCCCTTATACCCGTCGAAACCATCAATGAACATCACTCATCGAGGGATGCACAACGCATCCTGATTGCATCGGGCAACTCCAGAAAAGTGCGGCAGAAAAAAGGCCGTCTCGACAGCGCAGCAGCATGCCTCCTCCTGAGCGATTACCTTGAAACCCATCGATAAAAAGAAAGCAATGGCTTTTCGGAACTGCTTCTTTATCTTTAGTCTCATGGATTGGTAACCTCCTTGCTCAACGTTTTCAACTAATATGTTTCATGAGTAGTTCAGCAATGCTTGACGTTTTTAAAACAACTGGCGCTCTGCTCGAAGGTCATTTCAAGCTGACATCCGGACGGCACAGCAATACCTACTTTCAGTGCGCAAAAGTGCTGCAGTATCCGGAACATCTCACCGCAGTCTGCAGCCGGATCGCCCGGCATTTCGCCGGCAAAAACGTTGAAACAGTCATCTCTCCCGCTATTGGCGGAATTGTCGTTGGAACGGAAGTAGGTCGCCAGCTCGGAGTAAAAACAATTTTTGCCGAACGCAAGGACGGGATCATGACCATCCGCAGAGGATTCAGCCTTGAACCGAACGAACGAGTGCTTGTCATTGAAGATGTCATAACCACCGGAGGATCGGTAGCCGAGGTTATTGAACTCATCAACCGTTCCGGAGCTTCACTTGTCGGGGTTGGTTCGGTTGTTGACCGCAGTAATGGACGAGTCAAACTTGCTGACGACCACTATTCAGTGCTTTCAATGGAAGTAATAAGCTACACTCCAGAAGAGTGCCCTCTCTGCAGAGAGGGAGTGACCATTGATGCCCCCGGAAGCAGGGCAAACAGGCAACATTGAACAGCATGACTGAGCATCCACCTATCAGAAGCATTTCGTTTATTGGACTCGGATTGATCGGAATGTCACTGTTGAGAGCAATAAAGCGCTCACCGCTTGCCATAGAAAGCAATATTCTGCTGCAGGGGTTCGACCCCAACTTTACCGACAGCGACCGACAGCGCGTCACGGAGCTTGGTCTTGAGCAGTTTATAGACGACAAAAAAACGCTCTACAGCGCTGACCTCATTATCCTGTCAGCGCCGGTTGAAGTCAATATTGCTCTCCTCGAAGAGATCAAAATGTGTGCACCACCGACTACTCTGGTCAGCGATGTATCAAGCACCAAATCTCTTATCGCCCGAAAAGCCTGCGAGCTTGACCTACCTTTTATAGGCATGCACCCGATGGCAGGAAAAGAGCAGCAAGGTTATCATGAAAGCCATGAAGAGCTGCTGCAGGGCCGACGTGTTATTCTCTGTGACAGCAAAGGCCTCCTCTCCGGAAAAAAAGGCGCATTTCTCATTGAACTGCTTCACTCAGCAGGGTGCACAACGCTCTGTATGAACCCCGATGAACACGACCGCATCATAGCAAAAATAAGCCATCTGCCTCAGTTGCTCTCGACATTGCTGATGACCTACTGTGGAGACTCAATCAGTAAATCAGGCCCAGGGTTCGCCACCTTTACAAGGCTTGCAGGAAGTTCATGGCAAATATGGCGCGACATCATCGCAACAAACAGCGATAACATTGCAGAGGAACTTGAACGCTTTTCTACAGAACTTGTTCAACTGTCGCAGGAAATACGCCGTAGCGACCTTGAGCAGCTTGAATCGCGCTTCAGTGATGCCAACCGGCTTTATCAAACCCTTAAAGAGGTGAACCAGCAATGAAATTCGCAATTGTTGTCAATGTTTCAAGGGAGACAGCGCTTGATCTTGCCCGAAAGCTGGGTTCATGGTTCAAGGAACGGGGCATTGCTTATATGTTTGAAACACAGTCCGCCGAAAAACTGCAGATAACACAATCTCTTCCTATTGAGGAACTCAGCAAACACTGTGACGTTTTTATCTCGCTTGGAGGCGATGGAACACTGCTCTTCACGTCGCATTATTCCGCAGCAAAGCCCGTTATCGGTATCAATGTAGGCTACCTCGGCTTTTTAACCGAGTTTACCCAGTCTGAAATGTTCGGAGCTATCGAAAAGGTACTCAACGGTACTTACTCTATTCATAGTCGACGGCAGCTCGAAGCATCCCTCCCTGTGAACAACGAGTTGCAGTGCTTCAAAGCTCTGAATGATGTAGTCATTGAAAAAGGCACCTATCCGCGTATTCCAACATTTGTCATAAAGCTGGACGGTGAACTGCTCAGTTCCTACAGGGCCGACGGTATTATTATTGCCACATCAACAGGCTCCACCGCCTACTCCATGTCTGCCGGCGGCCCAATCATCGCCCCGAAATCAAACGTTTTCGTCATAACCCCGATATGCCCGCACATGCTGACCGTCCGACCCATCGTTATCAGCGATGACAAGGTTATCGAGGTCTCTGTCGATGCCCCTGATGGAGAGTTCCCACTCAACTGCGACGGCCATTTCGGAAAATTTCTTGCCCCACAGGAGGTCGTCATTGTAAAGAAATCCGCCGAGCTTATCAATCTTGTCGCCAACGAAAGTCGCACGTATTGCGAAATTCTGCGGACAAAACTGCTCTGGGGTCGCGAGCATAATTTCGGACTCTAACCAGCCGATTATCTTTTCGAACAAATCAGGCTGAACATTTTCATGAGTAACACTATCTCTTCCGGAGCTCTTCACCAACTGCTCGGCATTCCTCTTGATACGCCACTGAGTATCGACGAAATGTGCAGACGACTCAAACCCCTCATCTATCCGGCACCCGTTCTCACAAGTCGCCTGGAGCTGTTTTGCCGCGCCCTCGTCACTGCCATGCAATCGCTGGACATAACGGTTCTTTCAGGAGAGGAGGCATCCGGAACTGACGGTCGATTTGCACCAGGTACAGTTATCTTCGCGCCGGGTTATTTTCCTGACAACCTGCTTGCCATCAACCGGGTTGCAACGCTCTACAACAATATCATTGTAGGCATTTATGACGAACCTGCGCCGATAACCACCGACGCACTGCCTCAGCAGCGTCTTGATGCCATTGTCGGACGCCTCGCCCGCGACATGGTTCATATCCTTATCTTTGTTACCGACCGCTCATGGACAATCTGCACCATGAACGGAGGGGTAGTGACCTTCAACACGCCATATCCCTCTAAGGAGGATGTCCGCAGCACACTGGTTCCGAAACTCACGGCACAGGTTGTTCCTCCAAGACCGGAAGAGCTTGACATTGCATACGGCCAGCTGAAGACCGACACCCCTGAGTTTAAAGCGGTTGCTGATGATTTTCTGCAGTGCAGCGCCCTTTGGAGCAGCAACTCCTCTCTCTTAACGCATACCTCGACAGCAGGGCTTGAATATCGCAGCGACTTTTACAAAAGAATTGTTGCCCGCTATCTCGACCAGCGCAGCGGCATGAGCTACGGCTTCTTTGCCCGCCAGCTTCCGGTAACGGTGCAGCCTGCGTTCTCGTCCGGAAGTGCGGATAGAGTGACGCACAACATAAACCAGCCAACAGGCCTGGTAGAGATCAGCATGAAGCAGAAAACTCTTCTTGTTCACCTGCCGGATGTCAGTGTCATAACCACTAGATCAGGATGCAGAAAACATAACCTAGATCCGAAAAAAGATCTTGTGGAAATCGGGCTGATGCATGGCCATGATCGCAGTCGAATCTACCTGAAAACCCCTGAAGGATGCTCACAGGCCAATGCCGCCAAACCATCCTTCGATACCCTGACCATTCTGGCACATGCGCTGGGCAATGCCCTGGCCGCAAGTATCCTCATGACCCTGAGACCGGAAACAAGCTTTCCCGGCCATCTTGCACGATTCGGAGCATCCATAACCCACTGGCATGACTATCCGCAAAGTGAACTGCTGCCCGAGGGCTATTTTCTGCACGGGGAGAAAAATCCTCCCGTATCCTGCTCAACACCGCAATCAGCCGCATACAGCCTTTGCGGCAAAATAGAAGCGCTTGAGAACGCTCTTGAACATGGGATCGACTACAGGGGAGATGTCCATATCGAACCAAACCACGGCACCAATATCGTCGGCATGCTCTCACTTGCAGAAACAGCTGAACTCATGAACCCTCTTACTCCGGAGTTTCTTCTTCAGGAGACTCGACGTATGGCCATTTACCCTGATGCATAAGAATCATCTCGACAATCTCTCTCACACACCCTTTTCCACCTTCATATCCCGCGATATACCCGACACGGTTTCTGAGATAATCGGCACCATCAATAGGAGTTACAGGAAAGCCTGCTCTTGAAAGCACCGCTATGTCACCGATATCGTCGCCAATATAAGCGCACTCTTCATCCGAAAAATCATGGAGCTTCCTGAAAGCCTCATAAGCATCAAACAGATTGCCCGCGCTGAGGTAGAGATCATGCACGCCAAGCTCCGCCAGCAATGGACGGTAACCCTCCACATCCCTGTCCGAAACAACGGCGATATGCAGACCCTGTTTCTGAGCCTCCTTTATCGCAACCGCATCCCTGACAGAGAGCGAACAAAGTTCACCGCCGCTGCTGTCAAAGGTAATCCGCCCGCCGTTCAGCACGCCGTCCACCGGAAAAATAAGCGCGCGGACAGCTTTAAGTGCATCTTCTATCCTTGAAGATGGATCGGCCTGAGAAGGCTGCATACCAAAAAATTGAAAACCGGCCAAAAGGGTACAAATTTATAGTGAATGAAGAGAGTGCACACATCGGTAAAGATGGAGCAATTGTTTGACCATTATGCTGAAATCAGCAAGGGCGACCTGTGTGGCTGCATCCGAGAGGGCTTTTGAGGGATCAGGATGGATTTCAAAAAACAAACCATTCACCCCAACCGCGACCGCCGCTTTGGCAAGGGGCATGACATAGTTGCGCTCACCACCGGAAACACCCTGACCCGCACTTGGAAGCTGGAGACTGTGGGTGGCGTCATAGAGTACGGGATATCCCGATTCAGCCATCTTAGCAACCCCCCTGAAATCCACAACAAGATTGTGATAACCGAAGCTTGACCCCCTTTCAGTCAGCATAACTCTTCCGTTGCCCGTTTTTGCCACCTTTGCGGCCGCAAGCACCATATCTTCAGGAGCCATAAATTGCCCTTTCTTGATGTTAACAGCCAGGCCGCTCTCACCGGCAGCAACCAAAAGCTCCGTTTGACGACAGAGAAATGCCGGTATCTGCAGAACATCAACATACCGGGCAGCAAGGGTAACATCCTTTGTCTCATGGACATCGGTAATCACCGGCATCTTATAGGTCTGGCGAATCTCGTCAAGCACTTCAAGCGCCTCGATGTCTCCGATGCCAGTAAAAGAGGAGGATGAAGAGCGATTGGCTTTGCGATAGGAACCCTTGAAAATAAAATGAACCCCTTCGGTCTCTGTTATACGCTGCAGCTCTTCAGCTGTCTCCATAGCCATGGCCCGACTTTCGATAACGCATGGGCCGGCAATGAAAAGCGGGCTGCTGTCATCAGGAACTGACAGTGAACCAATTGAGAACTTTTGCACGTTGTTATCTGTTACTCTTTTATGGTGAGAAAAAGGTATTGATGATGAATATTAAGTTTATAAGCCTTAAATTTACAACAAAATTTCTTATTCACACTCCGTAATCAAACACCAATAACGTATGAGTACAGCTGACACGCAACACAGGTTGGATGAGATAGAAAAACAGCTCGCAAATCTTGTCGAAGAACAGACCGTCATCAAGGCCAAGTGGGACAGCGAAAAGGAACTGATACAATCTTCACGAAACTTGAAATCGCAACTTGAACAGCTCCGGGTTCAGGCCGAAGAGTTTGAGCGCCAGGGTGACTACGGTAAGGTTGCTGAGATCCGCTACGGAAAAACTGTGGCGATAGAACGCGAACTGGAAGAAATCCGTCTGAAAATTGAAGAAAAAAAAGCTTCGGGCGATTTAATCATGAAAGAAGAGATCGATGCCGAGGACATTGCTGATATTGTCTCGAAATGGACTGGCATACCCCTCAGCAAAATGCTTCAGTCAGAGCGACAGAAACTCCTGCTTATCGAAGATGAGCTTCACAAGCGGGTGATAGGACAGGATGAAGCGGTTACTGCTGTCAGTGAAGCCGTCAAGCGCTCACGGGCAGGTATGGGTGACGAAAAACGCCCCATAGGCTCTTTTATTTTTCTTGGACCGACCGGCGTTGGCAAAACAGAGCTTGCCCGCACCCTCGCCGACTATCTTTTTGATGACGAAGACTCCATGATACGCATCGACATGAGCGAATACATGGAAGCACATACGGTCAGCCGTCTGGTTGGAGCGCCTCCCGGCTACGTTGGCTACGAAGAGGGCGGGCAGTTGACTGAAGCAGTAAGGCGTAAACCTTTTTCCGTTGTCTTGCTCGATGAAATAGAAAAAGCTCACCCCGATGTTTTCAATATTCTCCTGCAGATTCTTGACGATGGACGACTCACCGACAGCAAAGGCCGTACGGTGAATTTCAAGAACACCATCATCATCATGACAAGCAACATCGGTGCCCAGATGATTCAGTCTGAAATGGAAAAAATGGAGGGTATGAACCGCGACACCGTGCTTTCAGGCCTGCAGGAAAAACTTTTCCTGCTTCTGAAACAGAAAGTTCGGCCTGAGTTTCTCAACCGGATAGACGAAGTCATCCTCTTTACCCCTCTTACAAGAGAAGACCTGAAAAAAATTGTCCTGATCCAGTTCGAGCATATCAAAGCCACAGCAATGCGCCAGCGCATCACCCTCACCATTTCTGACGCCGCTGTAGCATGGCTCTCCGATGCCGGTTTCGATCCAGCCTTCGGTGCCAGGCCGCTCAAACGGGTCATGCAGCGCAAAATCACCAACAAAATTTCAGCGTTTATTCTTTCAGGAGAGGTAAGGGAAGGGGAGTCCGTGACTATCGATATCTCCGGTGGAGAAATCACTGTTGTCAAGAGTGCTGCATAACAATAACCATGACAAAAAAATCACTGATAGCAGCGGGTCTGCTCTTTTTCTTGATCTTTTCCCAACCCGCTGTTGCCGCACAGAAACCCGACAGCCTCTCTGTTAAAATCGGTCAGATGCTGATGATCGGTTTCAGAGGAACCGCTCTTGAAAATGCACCGGAGATTGCCGCTGATATCGCCGAACGCCGTATCGGCGGCGTTGTCCTCTTTGACTATGACGTCCCGGCGCACTCCCCATCAAGAAACATCATCAGCCCGCAGCAGCTTGCCAGCCTGACGCTTGAGCTGCAGAAACTGTCGGACATCCCGCTGCTTATAGCCATCGATCAGGAAGGCGGGAAGGTCAATCGACTGAAACAAATCAGAGGATTTCCCGCAAGCGTTTCTGCAGAATATCTCGGAAGGCTGAACCATCCCGACAGCACGACTGCTGCTGCTGCACAGACCGCCCGAACACTCAAAGCCATGCATATCAGCATGAATCTTGCCCCAGTCGCCGATCTCAATACCAATCCCGACAATCCGGTCATCGGCAAGCTCGCGAGAAGCTTTTCATCCAACCCTTCGGTTGTGATCAGCAACCTTCAACTGATCATCAAGGCCTACCATAACGAAGGTATTATTGCCACCCTGAAACATTTCCCCGGACACGGCAGTTCAACGACCGACACTCACCGCGATTTTACCGACATAACGGTAAGCTGGTCTGAACAGGAGCTGGAGCCCTACCGCGCCCTGATTGATTCAGGTTTTCATGATGCCGTCATGACCGCACATGTTTTCAACGGAAAACTTGACACTCTCTACCCGGCAACACTTTCAAAACAGACGCTCACTGGCCTGCTTCGTGAGAAACTCCGCTTTAAGGGAGTTATCGTCAGTGATGACATGCAGATGAAAGCCATAACCGACCGTTACGGGCTGGAAACAGCTCTCCAACTTGCCATTGAGGCAGGTGTCGATCTGCTGCTCTTTGGCAACAATACCTGCTATGACCCGGCCATTGCCTCAAAAGCAACGGAGATAATCCGATCCCTGCTGCAGAAAGGAATCATTACCCCTGAGCGCATCGATCAGTCATATCAAAGAATCATGGATCTCAAAAAACGTTATCGATCAGGAGCCCGATGAAAACCCTCTACCTTGTCCGTCACGCAAAATCCAGCTGGGCAAATGCACAGACAGGCGATTTCGACCGGCCACTGAACGAGCGTGGCCTGCAATCCGCCCCCTTGATGGCGGCACTCCTGAAAGAAAAGAAGGTAATCCCCGAGCTGATCATAACAAGCCCGGCCAACAGGGCACTCACGACTGCGGAGATCTTTTGCGACATCCTCGAATACCCGAAAGAGCTGATCCAGCAGCGAGTTGAAATCTATGAGGGAGGCACCGGCAATCTGCTGAACATCGTTCAACAGCTCCCCGACAGCAGCAAAACAGTGCTGCTCTTCGGGCACAACCCGACCATGACAGATTTCTCAAACTTGCTTACAGGAAACCACATCGACAATATGGTAACCTGTGGTGTCGTTCGTATTGATATGGCGGTCAAATCGTGGAAAGATGCAGCTCGTCATACAGGTAAGTTAGTCTGGTACAAATTCCCTGGAAAAGAGCATTAATCCGGTTAGTATCGCTCCTGTTTCGGATCCCGTGTCATCAGATCCAAGATCGCCTTCTCTGCAGGCTTACCTTCAAAAAGCATCTCATAGACAGCTTGCGTAATCGGCATTTCAACGCCGACAGCTCTGCTCAGCTCATAAACTGCTTTTGACGTGTGAACACCTTCGGCAACCATATTCATCTGACTGATAATTTCGTCAAGCGAACGCCCCCGGCCGACCTCCTCTCCAACATAACGGTTCCGGCTGTGGCGACTTAAACAGGTGACAACAAGATCACCAATACCCGCAAGACCGGAAATAGTCACCGGATCACCGCCAAGCTTTAAACAGAGCCTTGAAATTTCGGCCATTCCTCTCGTAATAATGGCCGCCTTGGCATTATCGCCAAATCCTATGCCATCGGATATTCCCGCCGCAATGGCAATGATATTCTTGACCGAACCGGCTATCTCAACACCGATAATATCAGTATTGACGTAGACCCGGAACTTATGGGTATGGAAAACCTCCTGAACTTTTTCTGCCGTTTGAAGCGATTGAGAGGAGGCAACCACCGTTGTAGGCTGCTGTCTGGAAACCTCTTCGGCATGGCTCGGCCCATACAAGGCGGCAACCTGTGAAACCTGCAGAGCGGGCAGCACTTCAAGCAGCACTTCCGACATGCGTTTTCCCGTACCAATCTCAATCCCCTTGGCAACATTGACTATGATTTTTCCATCCAGCGGAAGATCATTAAAGCCGAGCACCGTCTCCCGCAGTGCCTGTGAAGGTACGGCAGTGACAATCATCTCCGACCATGCGACAAGATTGCGCAAATGATCAACAACTCTCAGGGTATCAGGAAAATGGACACCCTTGAGATAGCGAGTGTTTTCGCGTTCCGCCTCTAACAGTGCGGCAAATTCTGGCCGATGAGCCCAAAGGCGCACATGATACCCTTTATTGGCAAGAAGCACAGCAAGCGTTGTTCCCCAGCTGCCGGCACCCAGAACAGCAATATTCATCAAATGTCAGGAAATCATCAATGTTTTCCGAAGGTCACACGGCTTTCTGTACCGGAAATCAGCCTTCTGATGTTGGCCCGATGGGTGTAAAGAATGGCAAGAGCCACAATAAGCCCGAAAATCATGAGATGATAATCAAGACTGTCATGAAAAGAGACAGGGGAGCCGAAAAGCCTGATATAATAATCAAGGCCGCCGCCAAGTTCGAAAATATATTTGCGGATAGCAATAATCAGCGGGAAGGCGATTGCCGCAAGCATTGATGCAACAGAAACATGACGGGAAATATAGACCGTCATAAGAAAAATTCCGACAACCATAAGCATGCTGACGGGCGCAATCCCGATCAGCATACCGGCAGCGGTACTGACACCCTTGCCCCCCTTGAATCCGGCAAAAAGAGTAAACACATGACCGATGACGGCGCTCATTCCGGCAAGAAGCCGCAGTGCCACCTCATTCATGTCAGGAAATGCACCGATCGGGTGACTTTTGAAAAAGGCAACAACCGAGACCGCAGCAATAACGCCCTTGAAAATATCAATAAGCGTTACAACCAGGCCCGGCTTCCAGCCAAGCACCCTGAAAGCATTGGTGCCACCGGCATTGCCGCTGCCGAAGTTCCTGATATCAATCCCTTTGAGCATTTTTCCCGCCATAAGACTGGTAGGAACAGAGCCGATGATGTAGCTCACCACTAAAATGGCCAGTAAAGTCAGCATAAACCTTTCTGATTATTTTATTGCAACGTAAAAAGAGAAATAGTATCACCTACGGTGTACCTGACCAATAATGTAAGCATTTTCCTGTTGTGATTTCAAACAGGAGAGCACCCTGTTAACTGCTTTTTTTTCAACAATCATCACCAGTCCGATGCCAAGATTGAACGTCCTGCGCATATCCTCCTCAGGCACATGACCCTCCCTGCGGATAATATCGAAAATCAACGGCTCCGGCCAGGACTTCCAGTCAACGTCAAGGCTCAAACCTTCAGGCACAATGCGCATGGTATTACCCATCAGGCCGCCACCGGTAATATGCGACAACCCTCTGATATCGGGCGAACCAAAAAAGGGCTCTATAACCGAAAGATAAGAACGGTGAACCTTCAGAAGCTCTTCACCAACCGTTCCGTCAAGGCCTGTAAACGTCTGGTGCATCCTCCCCTCCAAAACTTTTCTTGCCAGCGAATAGCCGTTTGTATGGAGACCGGTCGAAGGAAGACCGATAAGCACATCATCGGCCTCGATTGTAGAACCATTAATGATGTTATCATGATCGACAACCCCGACAATAGAACCTGCAAGATCAAAATCACGCTCATGATAAAGCCCCGGCATCTCCGCAGTTTCACCACCGATGAGAGCGCAGCCATTTTCACGACAGGCATTCACCATTCCCGTTACCACAGCTGCGGCATTAGCTGGTGTGAGCTTTCCGCAAGCATAGTAATCGAGAAAAAAGAGCGGTTTCGCACCACAGACAAGAATATCGTTCGTGCAGTGATTGACCAGGCATGAGCCGACCGTATCATACAACCCAAGCTCAATGGCAATCTTGAGTTTCGTCCCGACACCGTCAATGCTGCTGACCAGCACCGGCTTTTTATACGGAGAGAAGTCAGGCTGAAAAAAACCTCCAAAAGCTCCGATATCCGTAATAACGCCGGAGGTAAAGGTCTGACGAACCTGAGGCTTGATCATGCGGACAAACTCCTCACCTGCACTGATATCAACTCCAGCTTTTTTATAATCCATGCGTCTCCCTGCCGGTGTTTCAAAAATACCCTCATTCTGCCAGCCGGAAAAAAACTCCCTGTGCAGATTGTTGACCGCAGTAAGAACCTCAGACTCTTCAACAACAAACCCGACATTGATTTCCGATGCTCCCTGAGAGATCATCCTGAGATTAACATCCTTCAACGCACTGAAAATCCTGCCTGCCACACCTCTCGACATGCGAAGATTATCGCCGACAACGCTTATGGTTGCAACATGATGCTCTCTGTCAACCTCCCCGAAACTTTCCAGATCGTGAATCAGCTCTTCGCTGAAGCTTTTTTCATCAACGGTAAGAGAGACTGAAACCTCACTGGTCGAGATCATCTCCACCGACACACCGTAACGGGCAAAAATACCAAACAACTCATTCATGAAACCATGACGGCCAAACATCCTGTTGGAGCGTACATTGATAATGCACTGCCCCTTTTTAACCGCGATTGATTTGACCAGACCGCCGTAACTCATCCCTGAAAGCCTCTCCGGATCATTGGTAATAATGGTCCCTTTGGCATCAGGATGCACTGAATTCAAAACATAGACCGGTATATTTTTCTGCACTGCAGGCGCTATGGTATCCGGATGCAGCACCTTTGCGCCAAGATAGGCAAGTTCCGCCGCCTCGGAGAAGGTCATCACCCTGATGCTCCTCGCTTCAGGCACCAGCCTCGGATCGCAGGTCATGACGCCATCAACATCGGTCCATATCTGGATCGCGTTATCATTGAGCCACGCACCAAGCAGAGCCGCCGAAAAATCAGAACCTCCTCTGCCAAGCGTCGTCGTCTTTCCGTCTTTGGTGGCTCCTATATAACCCTGGGTAACAACAACCGTTCCCTGTTGAAGCAATGGAGTGATAATCCTGCGGACATTCTCTTCGCACATCTCGTTGATTGGACGGGCAAATCCGAAATGATCATCGGTAATCATAACCGTGCGGACATCAACCCACGCAACCTTATATCCCTGCTCCTTCATGGCCGCAGCAAACACCGTCGTAGAAAACAGTTCACCAAACGAACAGAACATATCCCTGGATCGCTCGGTCAGCTCACCCACAATATCAACACCCTTGATCAGCATTTCAAGACGACCGGCCAACTCTTCAATCTGGACGGCAACCTCTTTTTTCGATGCCTCACTTTTGATCAGCTCATCAAGCAGAGCAACATGGAAGCTGCGCACATCAGCGGCCAGTCCCATCGCCTCATCAAGAGCACCACGACCGGCAGCATCGGCAATACGAACTAATTTGTTCGTGATACCGCTGCATGCACTCAACACCACCAGCGGCACCGCATTCTCCTGTTCCCGTGCCACAATCGAAATAGCCTGCTGCATAGCACGAGCCGTTCCGACCGAGGTACCTCCGAATTTCATCACCGCCATATCTATTAAACAAATAAGTTAACTGTTATCTTACCAGGAGCAAACCATTAAGCACTCCGTATTCTTGATATAAAACCACACATCTCTTGAAACAAAGCGACCACGTTAAAGCCGCACTGCGCTCCTTGGTACTCTTCGGCACCCTTGCATGGATGCTGTTCAGCGTCACCGGCTGCCAGAGTTTCAGGGCAGGTTCAGGGTACAATATGGAGAGCAAATATAGTTTAAAAAAAAGAAAATCGTATATCTCCTGTATACCGGAAGGAAGCAGCTCACCGCTCACCATACGCCTTCCGTTAAAGGTGAAGGAACAATCGCTTGAGCAGCTTGTTTCATCAATTGATAACTACCTCGGCACCAGTTACCGCTCCGGCGGCACAACCCCAGACGGCTTCGACTGCTCAGGATTCGTGCAATATCTCTATAAACAAAACTTCGGGATGCTCCTGCCGCGGACTTCCGGCGAACTTGCACTCCTCGGCAGTATGGTGCTGAAACAACACCTGCAGCCCGGCGACCTGGTTTTTTTCAGCAGTGACGGAAGCAGAATCGACCACGTCGGCATCTTTATCGGTGAGAACCGTTTTGCCCATGCAGCAACTGGAGGCGTCATGGTCAACCAGCTTCTGGAACGGTATTATACCTTCCACTATGCCTGTGCCTCCCATCTGATAACGACAGAGTGAGTCTTTCCCCTGTGAAAATCCTATATTCCAACTCAGCCTCTCTCCTTTAATCTGCCGAACTGTTGTTATGCCTCAACCCGGAACACACCATTATATCGAACTGGCCTTTGCAATAAACTCCACTCTCCACGAACTTTACATAGCCCTGCTTATCGGGGAGGGAATAGAGTATTTTCAGGAAGAGGACAACCAGCTTCTCGCCTATCTGCCCGAAACCGAATGGACAGATGAGAGGGAGCAATCCATTCGTACCCTCCTGATGGAAAGGTTTGGAACCATTCCTTCCTATCAGACAACCTTCATGGCCGACAGAAACTGGAATGCCGAGTGGGAAGCAACCCTGCAGCCCATCGAAATCTCCGACCGCCTGTTGATTGTCCAGAAAAGCAGCGAAATCACGCCGAAACCCGGCCAGATTGTCATTGAAATCAACCCTAAAATGTCTTTCGGTACCGGTTATCACGCCACAACGCGCCTGATGCTGCGCCAAATGGAAACCCTTGACCTGACCGACAAAAAAATAATGGACATCGGCACCGGCACCGGCGTCCTTGCCATCGCCGCCCGTAAACTCGGCAACACCCTGCCCATTCTCGCCTTCGACAACAACTCCTGGTCGGTCGAAAACGCCATTGAAAACATTCAGGAGAACAACGCTCAGGATATCACCATCAAACTCCTCGATGCAGAAGAGGATCTTGTTGTCAATCTCCAGGAAGGTTACGACCTTATCCTTGCCAACATCAATAAAAACGTGATCGACCGGATCCTGCCGGTCATCCGGAAATATGCGCCCCAGGCACCGGTGCTGCTCTCCGGCATCCTTGTTTACGATGAACCCTGGCTTAAAAAACTGCTGAAACGCCTCGACTACACAATTGAAAAAATCATCTATGAAGACGAATGGCTCTCAAGCTTGATAAAACCATTATGAAACGTGTTTCATGCATTGATATCGGCACCAACACAGCCCTCCTGCTGATTGCCGACCTTGAACCCGAAAGCGGCACCATCAATCCGCTCTATCACCAGCAGACCATTGTACGGCTTGGCAAAAATGTCGATGCCGAAAAAATTATTGATCAAGCCGCCCTACAGCGACTCATCGCCTGCCTCTCCGAGTACCGCCAGATCAGCGATCAACATAATGCGGAAGAGATCATTGCCGCAGGCACCAGTGCTCTGAGGGATGCTCAAAATCATCATGAAGTCATCAGCGAGGTAGCCCGAGAGGCAGGAATCACCATACGATGCATCGCCGGTCATGAAGAGGCTGAACTGACTTTTTTCGGAGCGGTTGCCGGCATGAGCAACATCCCCGACCTCTTCACCGTCATTGATATCGGAGGCGGCAGCACCGAAATCTCCATTGGTTCGGCCACTGCGCTCGAAGAAAGCGTCAGTCTCAATATCGGTTCAGTAAGACTGACTGAACGGTTGTTCACAACACTGCCTCCGCCTCAACATGAGGTTGATGCCGCAAAAAAACACATCAACGATCTCCTCACTTCAAGCCTGCTGCCCTTTTTTGCCGCCAGAGATCATGTCTACGGCGTCGCGGGAACCCTCACCACCATCGCCCAGGTCAGCCAGGGACTGAAACACTTTGATGCCCTCAAAGTGCACAACTATCCCCTCAGTTTCAATGAGGTGCATACTTTTCTCGAAAAGCTCAAAGAGAGCAGCCTTGAGCAGATCATCCATCTCGGGATCCCCGATGGGCGGGCCGACGTCATCACCATGGGAACCCTTATCCTGCACCAGTTCATGCGCCTGCTCGGTGTAGCAGAAATCAGGGTCAGCATTCAGGGCCTGCGCTTCGGCATTGCCCAGCAAGAGCTGCTTCGTCTCCAGGGAAACATCTGAGCGCATAAATGCAGATTGGATGGCCTTCGCCGTCACGGGTAAAAAAGAGAAAAGCCCTTTCACTCTCAAGAAGCCGATATTTTTTTCTCAACTCTTCCGGTGAAAGAGGAAAATCGCGCCGCTGAATGCTTGCCCCCGCAATGGCATGTCGCTCCAGAAACCCCCTGAAGCTCTTCGGCTTGTAAGGAACAACCTCAATCACACGGAAACTCCTGCCGGGGAACCCCTCTCTTTTCCCCTCAGAGGTGAGGTAATCAACACTGCTGTTGACAAACTCAAGTCCAGCACCTCTCGCAAGCACAGACGAAAGCCGAGCCTTGATAATGGCCGGATCAGGCTCATAAAAATACCCCTTCACCGAACCCGCAAGAGGCCGATCAACCAGACCATCTCCCGCAATTTCAATAACAACCGCCGAATCCGACGAAAGACAGACCGCCTTGACCGTCACCGATCTTTCACGAGCCCCACGATCAAGCAGCAGAAGAATCTCCTTACATTCACGATCAACCGAAACCACAATAATCGTTTGCAAAGCAGGCAAAAGCTTTTTCAAACCACTGATCTCAAGAACCGGAGAAGCCTTGATGCATACCCGCTTCGCCTTACAAAGCATCATATCATGACAAGCCACAACATCCGGACTCGCCGCCTCAAGCGCTATAGAACGCCGCCCCTGCTCCCGACGCGCCGGATCAACAAAAATCCAGTCAAACGAATCATCCAGATAAGACGACAACAACTCGACGCTGTCACCACACTTAACCTCCACATTGGAAATCCCGCACTGTTTCATGTTATGTTCCACCAAAGCACAAAGCACCTGATCACGCTCGCAGTAAACCACCTCCCCAAACACCCTCGCCAAAAACATCGTATCCACACCCAACCCGCCACTCAAATCAATCACCCTCTTCCCCGACATAATAGCGCTCTTGTATTCCGCCGTCCTCTCCCCAGAAGACTGCTCAAGCGCCAACGGAGTATAAAGAAGGTTATGCCGCGAAAGTGCAGGTAACTTTTTTGCAGCCTTCTGCCGGCACCCAATCTGTTCCGCCATCGCCCGCACCGGCAAATCCTTCCTGCCATGAAACTGCATGGCAAATGCCGCAGGGTCGTCAGATTGGT
>CAIPYV010000094.1 GCA_903869365.1 uncultured Chlorobiaceae bacterium | reverse complement strand
GCTTCGCTCCATGAGCCTTTACGGTATGGCAAATGCCTATGAAGCAGCGATCATGCTTCCAGTTCACGAACAACCGGCAGCGGACACGCTGCTCGGCAAGCTGGTTGATGCCGAGCAGCTTTTTCGAAAAGAACAGAGCACCAAACGATACCTGCAGCTAAGCAAAATCCGTTATCCGGCCATACTCGAACAGGTGCACTGCAACGCCGCCCGAAACCTGAGCCGCGATCAACTCCTCAGCCTGTCAGACTGCGGTTTTATCAGACGAGGGGAAAATATTCTTATTACCGGAGCCACAGGATGTGGTAAAAGCTACCTTGCCTGTGCATTGGGACGACAGGCCTGTTCACTCGGCTATCGCACCCTGTACTTTGGCATGAACCGATTTCTTGAACGGATTTCCCAGACAAAACTTGATGGAACCTTCGTCAGGGTACTTAACCAAATTGAACGAACCCATCTGATTATTCTTGATGATTTTGGCCTGCAACCCCTCGATGCAACAACACGTATTGCATTGCTGCAGATCCTTGAAGATCGGTATGAAAAACAATCAATAATGATCGCTTCTCAGCTTCCGGTCGCCCAGTGGCATGACGTAATTGGGGAGCCTACAATTGCCGACGGAATCATGGATCGGTTGGTCGGAAATGCTCACCGGCTTGAGCTGAAAGGTGACTCATTAAGAAGGAAGAAACTGGAAAAAATAGGTTAAGTTCTAACAACAAATCTGGCCTGAAATAAGTGGCACACTTTGCCACGGAATAGGTGGTACACTTTCGCCCGGAATACTCATAAATATTGTTTCCAAGCCCTTATCAGTCCAATGAGTCTCCCGCACCTTCTTGTCGCGCATCCCACCATCTTCCAATGGGACGAAGTACAACGTTTTGAACGTGAGATACTCTCAAACCCTCGTGCAACGGAACTGGACGCATCAGAGTTTTTTCATCGCTTCCCGAAATTCTTACTCCTTGGGCAGGGCAGCCGACTCCGCCGCGAGGTAGTGTTCGTTGAGAGCGAAAGCGGACAGCAGAGTCGCGTGGATTTCTTCCGCCAGAACTTTGGCGAAATTTTCTGGGATATAATAGAGCTGAAGAAGCCGCATGTTCCGGCCTTTGTTCGCGAAGATGGCCAACACCCACGCCCCGCTTCCATTGTCTACGATGCTATCAACCAAGCCGAAGATTACAGGACACTAATCGATACCGAACTAGACATCCGGAAGCAGCTTGAAGCAAAGGGCATCTCTGTTTTCCGGCCAAAGATCTTTGTTGTTGTCGGGCGATCCCCCGAAGATATGTCGCCAGTACGCCTGCGAGACCTTCATGATCGGCTAAGTCATGGCACTATTGAGTTTTGGACCTATGATGACATCTTCAACTTCGCCAAGGAACACTATCGTGCTACTTCCTTGACAGTGCTCCCCGTAAGCGTGTTCGCGGAGCGGTCGAAACCATTTTACGTAACGACAGAAGATTTCATTAGCACGTTGACATCGTACGGTGGTGTCAGTCGAGCCGTGGCAAGGGTCTGCATCGAGGCGATTGGGGTTGTCCAGGAGGCTTCACCAGGGGCTGAGTACGGCGTGTCATCATGGCGGGGTAACAACCGTTTTCACCTCGATGTGCCAGCAGTTAGCCGCCCGAAGGCGTTCGAAATGATGGAGGCCGTAGAGCTGGCTGCAATGGGAGTCGGCCTTTACTCGCTCGCATCGGAATGTCGGCTGGTGCCAGTTGCCCGTGCGGAGCGAGGCACCTATGGGGATTATCTGATGCGCCCGCTGGAATATGCAACCGACAATTTGCATACTTTGGGTGGTGACAATCTTGCCGCCGTAAAGATTTCGGGCATCCTCCACGGCGGAGACTCAGTCGCCTCGCTCATGCTACACCAATATGTGCGACAAATGTCTGCCTCGCGCACGTTTTCTGATAAAATCGTAGTTGTCGTCGACTTCAAATCCCATAAAGTGTTGATTCGTCGGGCATAGTCTGGCCGTCTGTGCCTGTTCTCCTTAAGGAAGTTGCTCGACGGGATAATAGTGCCGAGGGGTTCCTTTCGGTTTAGGAATATCATGGGATTTTCGGATCCACTGAACAAAGGAGTAGAGGCAAGACCCGGCCGTTCAGCTTTCGCCCCGCTTATCTGGTCGGTAAAGATATGCTGTTTTTTACAGCCAGCCTGTTTAAGTGCATCAAGCTGCAGGTTCAGTTCCTGGGCTGAAGTTGAGACCCGGGCATAACCGATCAGTCGTCCTTCCATAAATTCCCTTGCTAATCTTAAAAAGCACCTATTTTAACGGATTACTGAAATATAGAAATGCGATATGGTTTTATAAGACAAAAAGGGCCCGAAAAGAGGGGTGTTTCGCTCCCCTTTTCCTTGTCTCATCAAACGACCGTTTTTTGAGACCAATATTTCAAGTTATCGAAAAGAGCAATTCCATCGCCCCCCATGCATGGGATTGTTAGGCATTTTATTTGCCTGCTACTTTTGCCTGCGTGAATTTAAACTCATGATGTTCCCCTGCTACATTTACAACAAGCTTAATTTCTTGGGGTTGTTCCACTACTTCAGGTAAATCCACCTTCACAATACCTCCGTACCATGCGCCTGGGACGATTGTTTCCTTCTTTAGAATAGTTGATGACAGGTTCTGTAGGTTTTCACGCCCCTCTGACTCCAACCGAGCAAAGCGTGCTTCCGAGTTTGCCTGTGCAGTATTTCGGGCGGCCTGCGCAGCTGCGTAGTTGTACGTTGTAGTTGAGTAGCTACCGTAACCATAGGTACGAGTACCATTGCTATTATATGTCGAACCGGAATAGGTGCCAGAGGTATTGGAGTAACCAGCCTTTGCAGCATTCATAGAATCGGCTGCACCTTGCAAAGCGGCAGCTACCGCGGCCCATGCTTTGCGGTTCTTTTCTTCAGCTATCAACTCATCGTAACTGAAGACTTTGAGCGAAGTGAATGGGCCATTTGTATTTGCAGATGCGGTTACATCCTCTGTAGAAAACAGGATGTCTTGAGATGTCCCGTTATTTACCGCTATGACGAAGTCACCTCTTTGGCCACTTGTAACGGTTTCCGTGTCAGGCGCTACGGCTACGGTATTTTTTTTTATTGATATGAGCGTCTTTCGACCATCTTTGAAGACTGATTTCTGACCTTCCGATGGTATGCCACTTATTCTTCCGTAGGTCGCACATCCTTGGATTCCTGCAATAAGCAATAGAATCGCTACGCTTCTGATAATTCTCATTAAAGGTCTCCTTTATTGCCTAACATTAATTATAGAGGACTTCGGTGATCCTATGCTCTCCACCATCCTTGATGAAATCTCATTCTCTTTTTGAAGCCACTTTCATTTAGAGGAGAGTGACCTATCAAATCTTGTAATTTGCGCTTCATTTAACTCCTCGTTAACTACAGTTCTTAGTTGTTTAACATCAAGATTTCATCATCCAGACCATGACGGATCAGCTCAAAGTGGCCCGAGCTTTTGGAAAGTGAATCACCGGAGAGCATTGGAAGATCGAACGGGAAAAATGCGGGATTATTCAATAAGGATGCCACAGATACCTTTCCTTCCGGAATTGCGTGCAACGCCGACTCAATCAACAGTGCTGCCAACTTTCGCTCGTGAACCTGCACTGAAGGAGCCTTTTTGTAACAACCTTTGTTACCGGATTCCTGCAAAACACCCCAGGCAATAAACGAGCGGACGGTATAACGAGCATTTCTTGCAACGGTCTCCCGGTCTCCATATTGCTCCTTGATACGGTTAAAAATCTGTACCTGGGTCACACTTTCCTGAAGGTTGAATAGCCGGCCAACCTGTTTTGCTACGTTAAACCAGAATGGATATGCTGCCGAAATAACTGCCCAATGCAGTGGCAGCCACTCTTCTTCTGGAATTACACGCGCAATTTTCAGCGCTTCATCTCGAAACCCGCGAAGCTCATTTTCCGGAGCAAACCATGAGGCAAGTATCCCGATGGCCATCCCGTAGGTTTTTTGACCTCGCTCTCCAATACCGCCGCTTTGCTTCTGCGTGGAGAGATATTGGTCAAGATCTTGGCGGATCTCCTTTTCAGTCATTCCTGCCAGCACCATTCTCAACGTCCTGTCCATCCACTCTTTCTGAATGGTCTGCTTTATCCCCAGCTTTTCATGGCGCTTGCTCATATTATAAACCCCTCTCGAACTTTATCAGAGGAACAATGACCTCTTCGATTGAGACGCCTCCATGCCCTACAATGGTCGTTCCTGAAGTAACAAATGCATCCCTACCGCTGGCAATAAGCGGGAAATAACCCTGAGGCAACCCTATCGGTTGCCACTGGCTTGCAAAAGGGAATTCACGAGCGACCTTTGTGCGAAGTTCAGGCGTCGGATAGACGCGAACCCGTTCTCCGCGAGTTTCAGCAATGACACCTTCAGAAGGACGACCTTTGCCCTGGCACTCAATATTGCCATGATCAGAGGTCAACCAGACTTCATAACCATGAAGCAAAAGATAATCGATAAGCGAATTGAGAAACCCTCCCTGACACCACTGCTTGATCTGATTATGCATGCCCGCCGCACCGAGCTGCATACCATGCATGATCTTGTCAACTTTGTCCATGACCAGCCCGAGTGCTCTTGTTTTACCGGGATGCACTGTCGCTTCAAGAGTGCTTGAAACATCTCCATCGCCCAGACCTCGTTGATAGGCGATGTCAAGACGAGAGAGTCCTGCATCCTCCCAGAACTGTTTCCAGAGATTACTCTCACTGTTTGTAGACTGTATTGACGCCGGGAAATAGAGTGGCGGCTTGCCTGAAAAAATAGCCTGTCTTGACACCGAGGTCAATGTTGGAATCCAGGCAAACACCGCTGACTCCCTCATGATTAAACTGCTGTTCTGAACCCGGAGAATCTCACGAACAGAGACCCACTGATCCAGCGATAAACCGTCTATAACGAGCAGTGCTACACGACTTTTTTTGTCATCATCGAGTTCTCGGGCCAGACCTCTTGGCACATGGTGCAGCATCGCCGGATTTTTTGGCGATAGATTGATGATACTTGAATAATGGGTGCTTAACCATTGAGCAAAGGCGGCATTCAGTTTATCACCGATTTGCAGCAACCGTGTTTTACGTTCCTCATCCTCAGCGCAATGAACCAATGCCGTCAGTTCCGCCCATTTCAAGGCATAAGTGATCCAATCAGAATAACGGCAAGCCTCATCCGGTATCTTTTTTTCAATAATCTCAAAAAGCCGGGAAATCCGTAACGGTTGATCAGCCGTTCCTGAGTCAACAATACCGCTCCGAATCCAGGACGATACATCAATGGAGACTCCAGGTTTTTGAACCGGATGCAATTTCCCTTCAACAAAAAGATTGTCGATGTAAACCCGTATGTCATGATGATCAAAAGGAAGATAGTCTGGCCCCCGGTACTTCATGGGAATTTCACGAAGCTGTCTGTCATCACTGATTCTACCCAGAAAGAGTGGCCACCGCTCCTGAAGGAATGCAAAAAAAGCCTCCTCATCCGAAACGATTACATCCAGTGGCCATTCATGAAACCCTGCTTGCCCCCGGAGCTGCTGGACCAGACGAAGGGCTAAAATTTCAGGAAGAGCAATTTTACTGTAATGCAGGCGGAGCAGAACCCTTAGCAGATCAACATCGGTTACAATCAGCTCTGCGGCAACCCTGAAAACATGGCGCAGGATAAAATCCCTGGTCGCATTGTCACCCATACGGTCAGGCGAGAATGTATGCTGAGCTTCGAACAATGCATCCAGAAACGAGCGATCCAGTTGCTCGAGAACCGGGTAGCTCAAGTTTGGGAAAAGATTGCCAAGGTTAAAAGAGAGTTTTCTTCCGGCCTGCAGCAAGTCATAAGGCAGAGATTCCAATTCTGTATCCTGAAGTCGAAGAATAACCACCAAATCGGTATGCTCACCCCTGTCCCAAATTGCACGGTATTTTGATTCATAAGCATATCGAAACTCAACAGGATCATTGAATTCAATGAGCTCAAAACCGCGATGGCGCAGTTCAAGAGCAAGAGTCTCTTCCGTTAACAGGCTGTCAGGGTCCGCAACGAGGGTGAGGCGGCTCACATTCGGCACAAAGTCGTTTAGAATACTCTCTCTCCAGCCTCTCATTGAGAACCTCCCTTCATAATGCGCATGAGCAACAGCGGACGAATCTCCGGAACTACCTGCCTTGCTGATTCAAGCTCTCTGCGCCACCCGGTCTCATCAACATTACACTGCGTTGTTCGATAATGACGCACCTCCGGTAACCCTGCCCGTTCGATAGCCCTTCTCCGGGCACTGAACGCAACAGCCCCCCGCTCTTCTTCACGATCAATAGCTGATTGATGTTGCTGCTGCAATGCATCAAACAACTCTTTACCCTCATTTTCACAAACCTTCAGAAGACTGTTATATATGGCAATTGATTGATCTGGCTCCATGGAAGCAAGTACCTTCAGCTCTTCTGATTGTAATGAATCCCAAATATGGCGGGCAGTCGGCATAAAGACGTCACCATCTTCACTCTGAAAAACTGTGATGTAGCGACGACGAACGAGAGGGATTCTTATAAGCCCGCCTTTCTGGTGAGTCCCTGCTTGCAACCGGATTTCAAAAAGACCCCAAAAACCTGAAATCGTTGGAGGCAGTCCACTTAAGGAGACGCAAGGTATGGGCTGAGCAGCCATAATTTGTGGCAAGTTGAGTGCAAGCCCACGAAGTTGATTATTTTCCAGATTAAGCAACAGTGTACCCGGCTTGTTTTGTGAATCTCTGGAGCTGAATACGCACCGATGAGAGACATCGCCATCAGGCCAGGTCAACTCCCACCCGGTGCGTTTTTGTGTTGCTTTGCCTCCATGTGCGTTCAGATAGCAAACTATCATCCTCTCCAGCCAGTAAGGCAGAGGATGGGAGCGTAGCCGTTCTGCCGCCTGAAGATCAGGTTCGTCAGAAATGCCGTAAAGAACCGATGAGTTACGAACATCAATGATCTCATGCCGAAGACGTTCCACACCCTGTTCAACGGCACCCTCAACCCCTTCAGGATTTAGAACAGCCGAAGTAAAGAGCTCATCAAACAGTTCACCGGCGGCGGCAGAATCGAGAACATCCCCGGTTTTGTCGATACCGAACTCTTCGAAAATCACTGCCAGCTTTTTTTCAAGCACTTCAAGTACCCGAAATTCGACTGACTCTTCAAGCACAAAATTAATTGCCCTGACAACCTTCGTCTGCCCTATACGATCAACACGTCCGATCCGCTGTTCTACCCGCATCGGGTTCCAGGGCATATCGTAGTTGATGACGACATGACAAAACTGAAGATTCAATCCCTCGCCACCGGCATCGGTAGAAACAAGTACCCTCGCACGATGACAAAAAGCATCCTGTGCACGTTTCCGCTCATCCATGCTCATGGAACCATTGAGCGTTACAACCGTAATCCCTCGATCTCCCAGAAACTGCTTCAGCATCTCCTGAGTCTGCACAAATTCCGTAAAGAGCAGAACCTTCAACTCAGATTCGTTCTCATCCGACTGCAGTTGGTATATCCACTCAATCAAGGCTTCCGCTTTGGCATCGGGGCAGTTCTCTTCACATCTGCGGGCGGCCTCAAGCAGCGTCTCAACAAAGAGAGCTTCGTTCTGCAAGGCCGATACCTGTGATGTCAGAAGCTCATCAAGCAGCTCCTCTGCATCCATATCATAGTACTCATCACTTCCATTACTGTTCTCTTCAAGACGCAAGCTGGTTTGCCGTTCACCATCTTTCAATATTTCCAGACGGCGTTCCAGAGTAAAGCGGATAGCGCGGGTACTTGAAACCACCAGCCTCTGCATGAGAATCATGAGAAAGCCGATATGCCGTTTCTTGTCGCGGATTGCCTGATTATACCCTTCACGAACATACTCGGTCACCGCTTCATAGAGGCTTTGCTGCAGATGATGGCGTGGCTCCCATGATACCGCGATCAACTGCGTCCGGCGAGGCTTGAAGAGCGGTTTATTGTCGGCATCTACAGCATTTCGTTTCTCAGTACGAATCACATAGGGCATCACCCGTTCACGAGACACACTCTCCAAATCGGGAAAGGTCTCCTTATCGAGTACCGACATTAACCGGTGAAAAGCATCACTCTTCCCCTGATGAGGAGTAGCCGAAAGCAACAGTACATAAGGTGCAGCCTCTGCCAGCCCTTGACCAAGCCTGTGACGGGCAACCTGATCAGTACTGCCGCCCAAACGGTGAGCTTCATCGACAATGACCAGATCCCATCCAGCAGTTATCAGCTCTTCATAGCGGCTGCGGTTATATGCTCCAACTCGTTCAGCCGACCATCCCCGCCGTTTCTCCATTGGTTTCACCGAATCCAGAGAGACAATAACCTGATCGAACATTGACCACGGTGAATTGCCGCTCTCCGATCCGGGAGCCAAACGCTGGAGCGTTCCGATATCATCACCAAGCACCAGTCGAAACTGCTCGTTGAAATGAGTCTGCATTTCCGCGACCCACTGAGTCGCCAAACCTTTGGGAGCAACCACCAGTGTACGACGAACCAATCCGCGAAGCTTAAGCTCCCGCATGATAAGGCCGGCTTCAATG
>CAIPYV010000093.1 GCA_903869365.1 uncultured Chlorobiaceae bacterium | reverse complement strand
TATGTCTTCCCCATGCACGTGGGGGTGTTTCTAGCATCATCAGCATCGATGACTGTGTAAGTCGGTCTTCCCCATGCACGTGGGGGTGTTTCCAAAGACGCTGAGCGTCTCAAGAGAGTAAAGTAGTCTTCCCCATGCACGTGGGGGTGTTTCTACCATCTCCAATTGGAAGGTACCCCGCTTTGGGTCTTCCCCATGCACGTGGGGGTGTTTCCTCAGCCGGAAAGTGGGCAAGTTTACAAAGTGAGTCTTCCCCATGCACGTGGGGGTGTTTCCGCTTGTGTTGTGCTTGCTGAAAAAGTCAATGTGTCTTCCCCATGCACGTGGGGGTGTTTCTTAGTCTGGGAGTTCCCAACTTATTCGGGTTCGGTCTTCCCCATGCACGTGGGGGTGTTTCCAGGCGGTGATCCGCACGCTGTATTTAAGGCTTGTCTTCCCCATGCACGTGGGGGTGTTTCTCGTTGACAAGGCCCTTGAACTGTCTTGTGTCGGTCTTCCCCATGCACGTGGGGGTGTTTTTACAGGAGCCAATGCGCGGGACATTGACTTTGCGTCTTCCCCATGCACGTGGGGGTGTTTCCTTTACGAGAGTTTTCGAGTATAAGGACATTATGTCTTCCCCATGCACGTGGGGGTGTTTCCGGAAGAGCCACCCAGTACGGCTCAATCACATCGTCTTCCCCATGCACGTGGGGGTGTAAATTTAATGTTGCGAGTACACGCTTGGCAATACCGTCACATCATGAATGGTAGAAGGCAAAACTGACAATAAAGATGGTACAGCTCAAAGAGACTACCAAGAGGGTGAAGGTTTGGGCAAAGGATTTGATGGAAGGCGGGTTTTATCGAAACGATTTGAAATAATTTGTATATTCTTTTTCGACTCTCACGTTTTCATGCCCTTGTTTCCGTGAGATTTCCCAACCTCCGACTCGCCCTCGGAGGTGTTCCTTTTTCTCTGCATAAATGATAGGCCTTATTTTTATCATCCGGTTTCTATTTTCCTGAAAAACAACCAATACCGACATGCCTGAGGTTTTTCATTATCCCATGACCTATCCCGCATGGTGGATGGATTTCTATTTTCTTGCCACCTGGTGTCTCGGTATGCTCTTTCTGAGTGTCGGATGGGCTGTTTTTTTTCGCTACGGGAAATTTACCTACGGTGTTGATCTTGGCTGCTTTTGGAAAACCACTCTCTTGCTTGTGCTTACCACAATATCGCTCGGTGCTCCCAATTACTACAATACTCGTTTTGTAGGGGAACATGGTCAGGATGGCGATGCAATCAAGATATCCGGCGACAACCTGCTCTATCTTGACCGCAAAGGGAATGAGAAGAAGCTCAGCCTTGCCGCTGTCACCTCTATTTATCAAGAGAGCATAACCTATAACCCGCCGCCGAAAATCTTTATTGTTGCCGGAAAAAATCCTGTCAGGGACTCTCTGTTTGTTACAACAAACCTTCCTGGCTACAAGCTTTTTCTTGCGAGTCTGTCCAAAAGAACCGGTATTGAAGCAAAGCTGCGCTGAGTACTTATTTTCAAGGATACCCCGACCATGCTTCAATCCAGCAAACCGCCTCATCAAGACAGACTGCTTTTTATTGTTGAAATAGGCAATACCACCGCTTCATTTGCAGTTTTCAATGGAGACGAGTGCCTGGAAGTGCATAAAGTGCCATCGAAAACACTTGCCGGATATGAAGATGCAGCCGCTCAGGTTGTACCCATGCTTGAGAAATATCCTGTTCTTCGCAATGCTGCGATCTGCAGTGTTGTGCCTTCAACTGGTTCAGTGGTGAGTAACTCTCTTCGTCATCATCTGACCGGACAGGTACTGGAGGTTACTTCATCAATACATCTGCCATTTCTCTTCAGTTACGAATCGCCCGCTTCCTTCGGTGCTGACCGTATTGCCCTCTGTGCCCAGAGCAGCCTGCTCTATCCCGAAGAACCGGTTATTGCACTTGATATCGGTACAGCTATAACTGTCGATGTGCTCGGTTCCGACCGGCACTATCTCGGTGGTCTTATTATGCCGGGACTTGATCTTATGGCCAAGGCGCTGCATGAACATACAGCGCGCTTGCCCCTCGTCACTATTGACCGTCCCGAGACGCTGATTGGAAATTCAACCGCCGAGTGTATCAGAAACGGAATTATCCTGAGCTGTGTTTCAGGTATTGAGGGGCTTCTTATAAAGATTAAGACCTTGCTTGCCCAGAAGCATAAAGAAAAAAACATAAGGGTGCTTGCTACAGGCGGCAGTGCGCCACTCATTACCGGGATGCTTGCATCCTCACCTGTACTCGATGAGCTTGCGGTGCTTAGAGGCACCAGCTATCTTTTTACCTTGAATGAACACTCTTCCCGCTGAAGAATGTCCTGGCTTCGTCAATAGCACTCAGCACGGCGTTGTTTTCAACATTTTCATCCAGAAGAAAAGCCTCTCCCAACGTTTTCAACAACACAAAGCGGAGTTTTTTATCTAATTTTTTCTTGTCAGAGAACATGTTTTCAAGGAGAACCTCGCTTTCGATATCAAGAAATCTGCGCTTGAGTACTCCTCTTGGAAACCGGAATTTTTTCAGAAGAGAGAGTCCTCTCTCAAGCGATATCCTTTCAAGGTACCCGAGATTGTGTGACAAAAAGAGAGCACAGACCATGCCGATGGTGACCGCTTCGCCGTGACGAAGGTGACGGTACTCTGCAAGTTTTTCAAGCCCATGTGCAAAGGTATGCCCGAAATTCAGGGTTGCCCTCACTCCCGAGGTTTCCCTGAAATCCTTCTCTACAACATCCTCCTTGATAAAAGCGCTCTTTGTTACTGCTTCAGTCAGCCATGGCTCCTGCAGTTCAGTAATCTCTTTGAAATGAAGATCAAGAAAAGAAAGAAAAGTCTCGTCGGCAATAAATCCGTATTTGACCACTTCGGACATTCCTGAATAGATTTCCCGTTGAGGCAGAGTTTTAAGATACGAAGGATCAATCAACACTAATTCCGGCAGATGGAAAAACCCGATCAGATTTTTTCCAAGCGGGTGGTTTATGGCAACCTTGCCGCCAATGGAGCTGTCGCTCATAGCCAGCAGGGTGGTTGGAAGCTGGATCACCGGTATGCCACGGTAGTAGCTTGCCGCTATAAATCCGCCAAGATCTCCAACAACTCCACCGCCCACGGCAAGCAGATTCCAGCTCCGGTCGACATCGGCCTCGATCATGCTTCCATAAAGACGGTAGGCTGCGCTGAAACTTTTCGAAGCTTCCCGTGCTGGTACAACCAGCTCTTTCAACTGAAAACCTTGATGAGCCAGTGTTTTAAGCAGCTCGTCTCCATAAAGTTTTCGGGTGTGTTCATCAAAGAGTACGACGACCTTTTTTGAAAGGCCATGGGTGATGAACAATTCACCAAGTCCGGCAACCACAGGTGTTCCAACAATTATCGTGCTCACATCTTCCCGTTTAATTATTAATCCATCGTGGTGGATGATGCTTTTCGAATATACCGCTCTATTTTCCTGGTCAGCTCTTCGACGGTCGCGCCAATGCGGTTAATGTCAGTCTGAACAGTCAAATTAGCACCTTCATAACGAGGTTCCCGTTTGGCAAGGATTATCGATATTTTTTCCTCAATCTCTTCGCGCGAGAGCTTTCGTCCTTTTTCACCTTTCAGAAGAGGTCGATCAGTTTTATTGTAAAGCCTTTTGGCTAAGGTTTTGGAAGGGGATTTCAGATAGACCAGAGTACCGGACCTTTTAATAAGTTCATAAGAGCGGTCATTTTCCAGTATGCCTCCTCCGAGTGAGATCACCAGGTTGTTTTGTTCCACAACTCCCTCAAGGGATTGATGTTCAAGACTCCTGAAGTAATCCTCTCCACTCTCAGCAAAAATCTGAGAAATAGTTTTACCCGCATGTTTTTCAATGGTCTGATCAAGGTCAATAAACTCATAACCGAGCGAGTTGGCAAGCAACGGCCCTATCGTCGATTTACCTGATCCGCTGAACCCGGTTAAAAAAATCAGTGAATGATGCTTTGTCACGGTTGAGTGTTAAAACTTTCCAGTTACCTTTGTGCTCCCAGCAAAATCGGCACATCCCAGCTTCCTGATTAGTGGCAAATATATAAAAAAACCCAACAAAGCATTCTGTGTCATCATTTTCTTGCATTCAGCCATGGTTTGATAATCCAACCGGTTAACACCCTCTTTACGGCATATAAAATACCCTGTTTATGGTATTTATAATGGGGCAGAGAAGTGAGATATTAAGCCATATAATATTTGATGTTACGCTATTAATTACTGTATTGACACCCATTATGGATATGAAGAACTCTATCGCCTTCCATTCAAAAATGACTGTTGCAACTCATTCCTTATTGTGCCAGAAAACTCGAAGAGCGTTATGCATTATAGCCAGTACGGTTTTGCTGCTTTCGTCAAATGCTACAGCTCAAACCTATCCACCGCTTTCTCCTCCTGTCCCGGTCAACGTCGGCTATTTACCAGTTACAGGTCATGCCAAATTTTTTGTAGCTAAAGATAAGGGCTTCTTTGATCAGGAAGGTATTTCAGTGGAGTTGATTCAGTTTGCAAATTCAGCTGACGGAATCAGTGCACTTCGAGCAAAGAAACTCGACATAGGGGCGTTTGGGACAACGGCGCCACTGGTTCATATCGCCAAAGGAGCGGATCTTCGAATCATAGGTGGAATTATGGGTGAAGATGCGGCGATCATCACGACTCAGGAGAATGGTGCCATTATAAAAAAAATCAAAGACCTGAAAGGCAGAAAGATTGCCACTGTTCGCCTTGCTTCAGGTGATGCAGTGCTTCGCGGGGCATTGCATCGAGCCGGTCTTGACTGGCGTAAGGACGTGCAGATTTTTGAGTTGAAAAATCCCCCGGCTGTTCTCGAAGCTGTTAAATCAGGACAGGTTGACGCCGGTGTTGTATGGGGGCCTCACGATGTAAGGGCGGAGGAACTTGGACTGAAAATCGTTTCACGATCTCATGATCTTGAACCGGGTCATCCATGCTGCCGTTTGACCATTAATGGAGAAGATCAGGCAAAAAATGCCAAAATATGGCCACGTTTTATCAGGGCAATTCTGCGTGCTGAAAAATTCACTCAAACACAGGCCAATAGAAAGGAGACTGTTGCCATTATTCAGCAATACCTGAAAATTGATCACTCCTTGATTGAAAAGGCATATTATGGCGGTCATCTTGACCAGAGTTCTGACCCTAATGTCAAGGGTGTTGAAGTTTTCTGGAAAACCATGCAGGAGAGCGAGTTTGTTGAGTCAAAGGGTAAGATCAAGCCGTTTATTGTCACCTCATTCTACAAATCGGCTATGGAAAGTCTGATCGCCGAGAATCCTAAAGATCAATACTGGGTAAAATTAAAAAAACAATTCAATGAGCGGGACTGAGCGCCCCTCAAACGGGTATGATAAAAAAGATTCAGGTAGGGCACTTTCTGTTGAGCATGTATCATTCGCTTATGATGCCGAACTTGTTTTGAAGGACATCAATCTTACTGTTGCAGAAGGGGAGTTTATTGCAGTCCTGGGACCCAGTGGCTGTGGAAAAACAAGTTTGCTCAGGTTGCTTGCCGGCCTGGAAAAGCCCGTTGACGGAAAAATATTGCATCAGGGTAATCCAGTCACCGGCCCGAGCATTAAGCGCGGTGTTGTCTTTCAGGATTACTCCCTTTTTCCCTGGCTTAATCTCCAGGATAACCTGACAATAGCGATTAACAAGGCCCGCAAGGGCCTTGGCAGGGCCGAAAGGAATAAGATCGCTGAAGAGTATCTTGACCTTGTCGGTCTGCAAGGTATGGCTTCCAAACATCCCTATGAAGTTTCCGGCGGCATGAGGCAGCGAGCCGCCATTGCTCGATCCTTGGCTCTTGGATCGCCAGTGCTGCTCATGGATGAGCCATTCGGTGCATTGGATCCGGTCAACAGGGTCAGGCTGCAGGATCTTCTGTTACAGCTTTGCAGAAGCCACTCTACTGGCAGAACAATTGTTTTTGTCACTCATGATGTCGAGGAAGCGCTTTATCTTGGTGATCGAGTGGTTGTACTGGGAACAACTCCTGGTCGTGTGATTGCTGATATCAATGTGCCGTTTGATGGACAATATCAGCGTCATGATCTTTTTCAATCAAAAGAGTTCCGGCAACTGGAAGAAAAGATTTCAGCACTCTATCATGACGATATAGAACGTCAGCTTGAAGCCGGTTCAGTTGTTTTTGGAGAGGGAGAGTTAATATGAAGGAAGCGCTACATCACGCTGCAACACCCAAAAAAAGTATTAAAGGGTTTGAAGGTGTTCTTTTGTTTGTGTTTTTGGGGCTATGCTGGCAGTTAACAACGACTATGCTCCCACTTCAGAATGCAGCACTCTATCCAACCCCTGCGGTAACCTTCAAGGCGCTTGTGGATTCCTTGCCTGAACTCTTGAAGGGAACATGGTCATCGTTCCTTATTCTGATTCCCGGCTACATAATCGCTGTTATTCTTGGAGCTGTGTGGGGTATCGTGGTGGGTTCGGTCAAGTGGATACACCGGGCATTTGATCCGTTTGCGAAAGTAGCTGCACCAATTCCCCCAACAGTCTACATTCCCTATGCCATTGCGCTGATGCCAACATTCAGGGTTTCCGCAATTCTGGTTGTTTTTATTGGAGCATTCTGGCCGGTATTTGTTAATGCCGCAGCTGGTGCAGCTTCCGTACCTCTTCGTTATCGTGATAATGCAGGTATTCTTGGGTTTGGTCGATTCGAGTATATGCGACGTGTTGTATTTCCAGCAGCATTACCAAATATTTTCGCGGGAATGGCAGTAGCTCTTGCTCTTGCATTTATTCTCCTGACCGTTGCTGAGCTTTTCGGTGCTAATCAGGGTCTTGGCAGGTTTGTGCAATATTATGCTGACTATGCTGACTATCCTCGCATGGTTGCCGGTATCCTGTATACGGGTGTTGTTACCTTTGCGTCAATGGCACTCCTTGATGTTATCAAACGCCGGGTTCTTTTCTGGGTGCGCTGAAAAAAGGATAAGAATTTTTAGAGATAAACTGAACGTAATCGGATATGAGCGAGAATAAGGAAAATCGTTTTTCACCGCGCTCTCTGACGCAGCAGGATATCCGTCAGGTGCAACTCGCTAAAGCAGCAGTTCGCGCTGGCATCGATATGCTGCTGCTGACCTGTTCGGATTGCGGAGTTCCGAACTGCTACCGGCAAGACCGGAAATTTCCTGATTTCTGTCTGACACAAGCCATAGAAGCTGATGAACTGGATGGTATTACCAGCCTATACCGTGGTGAAGGAGAGGATGCAAAAATAGCAAGGGCCTCCGCTGAGGTTGAGGGTACCTATTATGGACAGCTGACAAGGGTAGAGGAGACTATTGCGTTTGCCAATCGGATAGGTGCAAAAAAAATCGGACTGGCCACCTGTATCGGTCTTTCAGAAGAGACAAAAATTTTTGTTAAAGTCCTGAAAATTAACGGACTGGAACCATACTCCGTCATTTGTAAGATCGGCTCTGTCGATAAGAGCGAAATTGGTATCGAAGATGACCTTAAAATTGTAAAGGGGAGTCATGAATCGATGTGTAATCCCATTCTGCAGGCCAGACTGTTGAACGCAGAGAAAACCGATCTCAACGTCATTATCGGTTTATGTGTTGGTCACGATTCGCTCTTTATCAAATATTCAGACGCACCTGTTACGACGCTCATCACAAAGGACAGGGTACTCGGGCACAATCCGGCAGCAGCACTTTATACAAGCGGATTTTATTATAAACGCCTCTTCACTGAAGGTCGCAATTTATAGACAATGAGAGTATGAGCAAGAGAACATTCTGGGAGGAAGAGATCGAAACCCTTCCACGTCTAAAATTAGAACAACTGCAATTGTCGCTGCTGCAAGAGCATCTTGCATTTGCTTATCAGCACTCGCCCTATTATCGGCAGACATTTGATGAGGCTGGCGTCAAACCATCGGACCTGAAGCATCTTGAAGACCTTTCACGATTTCCCTTTACCAATAAAAAAATTGAACGTGATCGTCAGCTGGCAGCTCCTGATCTTGGGGATATGGTCGCTGTACCGGAAGAAGAGATTGTCTTTGTTTCCGCTTCCAGTGGTTCCACAGGAGTTCCGACGCTCAGTCCCTTTACAAAAAAAGATTTCGATGATTTTCAGAACGTCGAATCACGCCTTTTCTGGGCTGCTGGAATGAGACCGAAAGACCGCTACCTGCATGCACTTAACTTCAGCTTGTTTGTCGGGGGCCCGGATGTTATTGGGGCCCAGAATCTTGGCGCTCTTTGTATCTGGGCCGGTACGGTTCCCTCTGACAGACTGCTCTACATCATGAAAGAGTTCAAACCGACCATTACCTGGACCACACCGTCGTACGCCTGGCATCTCGGTGAAAGCGCCCTGAAGCAGGGGATTGACCCGAAACGTGATTTATATATTCGCAAAATTATTGTTGCCGGAGAACCTGGCGGCTCGATTCCTGCCACACGTTCTGCAATTGAAGATCTGTGGGGTGCAGAGCTGTTCGATTTTTATGGCCTTTCTGATATTTTTGGCGCTTGTGCAGGGATGTGCTCTGCAAAAAACGGGTTGCATCTTGCAGAGGATAACATCCTGATCGAGGTGCTTGATCCTGATACCCAGGAGCCCGTTGATGATGGTGAACATGGTGAAATGGTGCTCACCACCCTCAAAAAACAGGCACGCCCCATGATTCGTTTCCGTACCGGTGATATTGTAACACGGCTTCGGGATGTATGCTCATGTGGTCGCACCCATGCCCGTTTTACGGTGCAGGGGCGCATTGACGACATGCTTATCGTGTCGGGTGTCAATATCTTTCCAAGCGATATCGAATATGTGGTCAGGGGTTTGCCGGGTTTAACCGGAGAATATCGGATTACTGTTTATACCGAACATAGGCTCCTCAGGTTTGATGTTGACGTTGAAACGATCGAAGGCTACGAAGCTCAAGGAGAGAGGCTTGCAACACTGGTGATAGAGCAGATAAAGCAACGTTCCGGAGTTCAGCCGAAACGAGTAAACGTGCTGCCTAACGGAACCTTGCCCCGTGCAACTCATAAGGCTAAAAGGATTGTCGACCTGCGAGATACTGGAGATTTGGCGAAAGGCGCGGGAATCTGAAAAATTGAAACATTTAACATTCAAGGATTTATTTCGTGCCTGAAACAAGTCAACGCACAAGCCATTTTACGGAATCCATCATACGGCGAATGACCCGTGTGGCGAACGCCTGTGATGCAGTCAATCTCTCACAGGGGTTTCCAGATTTTAATCCTCCGGAAGCACTGCTTGCCGCTGCCGAACGTGCAGGCAGGGAAGGACCGCATCAATATGCTGTAACATGGGGCGCACAGAATTTTCGCCAGGCTTTCGCCCGTAAACAATCACGATTCATGGGAATTCCCATTGACCCTGAAACCAATGTGGTTGTTACTTGCGGCAGTACCGAGGCGATGATGGCTGCCATGATGACCGGCTGCAATCCGGGCGACAAGGTTGTGATCTTTTCTCCTTTCTATGAAAATTATACTGCCGATACCATCCTGACCGGAGCTGTTCCGGTCTATGTGCCACTGCATCCACCTGATTTTACCTTTGATCCTGTTGCACTCCGGCAGGCATTTGCAGAGCATCGCCCGAAAGCCTTGATTCTCTGCAATCCGGGCAACCCGACAGGCAAAGTGTTTACAAAGAGTGAACTGGAGTTCATTGCCACTCTTGCCTGTGAGTTTGATGCGTTTGTCATTACTGATGAGGTTTACGAGCATATTGTTTATGCTCCGAACGTTCATAGAAGCATAGCGACATTGCCCGGCATGTTTGAGCGGACAATTACCTGTGGTTCGCTTTCAAAAACCTATTCAATCACCGGCTGGCGTCTTGGGACAGTGGTGGCGGCACCTCACGTTATTGATGCAATCCGTAAGGTGCACGACTTTTTGACGGTAGGAGCAGCAGCTCCTCTTCAGGAAGCCGCTGTTACTGCACTTGAGTTTGCAGACTCCTATTACGATGAACTTCAGGCAAGTTACACTTCCAAAAGGGATATTTTTCTCGGCTGGCTCGACAAGGCAGGACTCTCCTATACGAGGCCCCAGGGTGCTTACTATGTGATGGTTGACGTCAGCGAGTTTGGAGTACGCGACGACCTCGCTTTCTGTGAATGGCTTGCACGAAAGGTAGGTGTCGCAGCAGTGCCGGGCTCAAGTTTTTTCCGTGAGCCGCTCCATCACCTGATAAGGTTTCATTTTGCCAAACAACCCGAAACCCTCAATGCTGCCGGAGCGCGTTTGTTGACATTACGCTCGCATGCCGGGAGTTTCAACAATGGTTGAAATCCGCTTTCACGGCAGGGGTGGTCAGGGTGCTTTCACTGCTGCACGGTTGTTGGGAGTTGCAGTCACTCTTTTTGAAAATCGTCACGCTCTGGCTTTTCCCTCATTCGGTCCTGAACGAAGGGGTTCCCCTGTCCTTGGCTTTATTCGCATTGACGACCGAAAAATTGCAGATCGAAGTAGCATTACCCGGTGCAATGTGGTCGTTGTTCTTGATGATACCCTGCTCGATGCCCAGGTATTCAGTGGATTGCAGGCCGGAGGTCTGCTGTTGGTCAATACCGCTTGTAACGAATTGCCACTTTCCATCCCTGATCATGTGCGGACAGTCATAGTCGATGCAACGGCATTGGCTCGGCAATATCTTGGGCGTCCTCTTGCCAATACAGCAATGTTGGGCGCTTTGTCTGCATTGAGTGAGGTAGTCACGCTTCAATCCCTGCTCGCAGCTGTTCGTCAAGAGATGAAAGGATCATCGGCCGAGAAGAATGCTCTATTGCTTGAAGAGACATACAAAACGTTGGGAGGACAATGGCAATGAACTATCCTGTCCGGCAGAGATCATTCAAGCCGCCAAAGGATCTCGCGGAGTATCCTGTAGGAATCGCATTTCCCGCAGGTCATCTGGTGGAAACAAATGCCTCATGGCGCAGCCATCGCCCTGTTCTTGATGCGGGGAAATGTACCAATTGCCGGATTTGCTGGTTGCTTTGCCCTGATGGCGTTATTCACACCAGCAAACCTGGAGGGTTGGAGATCGACTACGATTATTGCAAGGGGTGTGGAATCTGTGCCAAAGAGTGCCGACAGAAAGCCATCCGAATGGAGAACGAAGCTTTATGATGCCTGCGCAAAAAGTATTTTTATCAGGAAATGAAGCAGTCGCTGCGGGTGTTCGGCTGGCGCGTCCACATGTCATTGCCGCATACCCCATAACACCTCAAACAACGGTGATCGAGCGGCTGGCTGAAATGGTAGAAGACGAATCTCTCAAGGCGGAATATCTGCATGTCGAGTCGGAGCACTCGGCTCTCTCTGCCTGTATCGGTGCCAGTGCAGTGGGAGCCCGTACCTTTACCGCCACGTCATCACAGGGGCTTCTTTACATGGCAGAATGTCTGCACTATGCAAGCGGCGGTCGTTTCCCTGTGGTGATGATGAATGCGAACCGCTCACTTGCTCTTCCTTGGAATATCTATGGCGATCAGCGAGACTCCCTTTCTCTTCTCGATTGCGGATGGATACAGGTCTATGCAGAGGATGCACAGGAATCGCTTGACCTGATAATCCAGGCCTATGCAATTGCCGAGCATCCCGATGTTCTTACCCCGATGATGATCAATCTGGATGGATTTGTCATTACGCATACCTATGAACTGGTGAGTCTGCCGTCACAGGAAGATGTCGATGCTTTTCTTCCACCTTTTCTAACAACGAACAAGATGGATCTTGATCATCCGATGAGCCTTGCTTTTACCGCTGGCCCGGCTTATAACCAGGCATTTAAACAGTTGCAGCACCAGGCCGTTGTGTCAGCTTCAAAGATTATTTGTGAGGTTGAAGAACGATTCGGGCAACGTTTTGGACGAAACTATCCGGGGCTTCTGGAAACCCTCTACTGTGAAGACGCTGAATTCATTCTTGTCACCCTTGGAAGTGTTGCCGGAACGGTAAGACCAGTTGTCGAAAAGCTGCGCTCTCTTGGGGAACGGGTAGGCCTTGTTCGAATTCGTTACATGCGCCCTTTTCCCGATACTGAAATCAGGAATGCCCTTGCAGGTGCGAAAGCGGTCGGTGTATTGGAAAAAGATATCTCATTCGGCTACGAAGGAACTGTTTTTACCAATGTGAATTCGGCATTAATGCGGGCGAAAGTCCAGCCCCCCCGACTTTTGAACTTCGTAGGCGGATTGGGTGGAAAAGATATCTCAGCAGAGGATATTGAACAGCTTTTTTTAAGACTAAAACGTCCCGACGATGGTGAAACCGTTGTATTTATCTGAAAAAAAGATATCCATTCGCGAATTAAGCGATCGGGAATTTTTTTATGGGCACAAGGCCTGTCCGGGATGCGGCGGAAGTCTTGCCTTGCGGCTTGCGTTGAAAGTTTTTGGTGAACGATCCTATGCAGTTGTTCCTGCAGGATGTATGTCTGCAGTCGGTTTTATTTTCCCCCAGATGGCATTTACCTGTAATGCGATCATTTCCACCTTTCCTGGAACGGCATCAATGCTTTCAGGTGTCGCTGCCGGTGCTCGCGCCTTGGGCATAAAAGATTTTCATGCCGTTGGTTTTGCTGGTGATGGAGGCACGGCTGATATTGGCCTGCAGGCACTCTCTGGCGCAATAGATCGACATGACAAGATTATTTATATCTGTTACGATAATGAGGCATACATGAACACTGGTGTTCAGAAGAGCGGACTGACTCCGATCGGTGCTCGGACAACCACTTCCCCTGCAGGCAAACGCTTGAAAGGGGCTCTCACTCAGAAAAAACCCATGTTTGAAATCGTTGCAGCTCATGGTGTTGACTATGCAGCTACCGCAACTGTTGGAAACCCGTTGGATTATCTCCGGAAGCTCGACCATGCCAGCAAGGTTGACGGCACCTCCTACATTCATGTTTTTGCACCATGCCCTGTTGGTTGGGGCTATGACACCGCGGATACTATAGCAGTTGCAAAAAACGCTGTCGACTGTGGCCTCTGGTATTTAGCTGAATTCTCGGATGGTAAGTTTACTCTTAACCATAAACCAGAAGAGTTCGCATCAGCAGAAAACTATCTGCTTGGGCAAAGCCGTTTTCGGCATTTGGGAGAAGAAGACGTAAAAGATATTCTTGCCGAGAGAGATGCAAAGTGGTCACGAATCCTCAAGGAATGGAGTGTATAAGATCGAGGATGAACATGGAGCCGGACAAAGCTCTTTTCCCTACCATATTTAAGGTATTTTTATGGTATATGCTTGCAGATAAACAAGATAAAATGCTCATTGTTAACAATTGTGAATCAAATAATACTCTTATGATTTCTCAAGGTTTATTCAGTGAACGCGTTTTCAGTACGTTATCATGCTGTTGTTGTCTCTCGATGGACGCTGATATACCGAATACCGAATTCGTGACTTAGATGCCCAGTTCATTGGGTACAAATATCACAAAGCCGGCTTTCAGTATCAGAGCCGGCTTTTTTTATGATTTTTTTTCGTGAACCAAAACACACAACAACCAATAAAAAGGAGTAAAAGTAAATGAAAAAGATGTTTTCACTTGCTGCGATGTTCGCAGTGCTCTCATACGCGTCACCGGCTTCAGCTGAGCTTAATTTCAGTGGTGATGCCTCTGTCCGTGTCAGAGAGACATCTCTTAATGCGGCCCAAAGAGCTAAAGATGATTTTTATTCACAGTACAGGGTACGCCTGAATACAGCGGCTGATATTGGTGATGGTTATCTTTTTAAGGCCCAGCTCTCAAATGAAGCTCCTACCGGCTTTGGTGGTGGCGGTGGCTGGCAGACTGTTGGATATGGAAATACTGAACAATATACTCTTGGTGTCAACCAGTTCTATTTTGGACGTTTTTATGGAGACAGCCACTACCTTTTTGGACGTCTTCCTCTTAACTCTACCAACAATCCGATCTTTGATATTTACCTGTATCCAAAAAATCCGGGGGATGTCCCTACCACCACCTATAATAACGACAGACTGTTTGGTGTGAATTACGGCACAAAAATCGGTGATGGTGACTTGAATGTTGTTGTCGGGGTGTTTGATAATCAGTCAAAATCTGATACAGCTGCTTCCGGTGACGGTCTCCTGAATGACGGATACCTACTGAGCGTGGCCTATAAGGCAACCCTTGGGGATGTGACCTTTGAACCACAGCTGCTTACCGCTATAACAAAGCATGATGTGGTTACTCAGACGACATACTCCGATGGCAAGGCTTTCCATCAGGGAATCAGACCATTTACTTTAGGTGCTAACGTTGCTGTTCCGGCCGGCGAGCTGAAACTTGGGTTCAGCGGTTTCTATACTACTGCAAGCGGTACAACTCCTGATGCTGCAAGTTATGGAACAGGTGCCGGCTCTAATGTTGATTATAACGGATATCTCCTTAGAGTTAAGGGTCAGTATGGTCCTTTCCTTGCATGGTATGACTACAACAAAACAACTGATAAATCAGCTCCAGCAACTCATGAGTATACCAACAATTTTGTCTGGGCTCAGTACCAGTACAAGGTATATCAGGCAGCCAAAGGAAGCTTGACCATTCAGCCTACACTGCGCTATCTGACATCAAGTGATCATGTCGGTGGTGCAATTGCCGATGTGAATACAAGCCGTCTTCGTTCCGAACTCTGGGCGACAGTGAGCTTCTAAAGTTTTTCTCCGGCATCCGGGTGTCTGTTGTAAAGTCATGTGGGGGCTTTACGGGTGTGTGTGTGCATCGTATCTTCAGTTGCACCCGGATGTTTTTTTACTCTCCACCGCCCGCTGATCATTGTCTCTGATATTTTTTGTAGCTCATTCAAAAAAACAGTTGTTTTTCTCAGTTATTTTACCATTTTATACCTGTACCCCCTATAGGTATAAAATGGTAATAGCAAATCGTCGACCTCCTCAGCAAACTTTTGAGCTCTTAAGATGAAACAGGTTCTGTTTTTTTGATTATTGGCCTTCCTTTTCTTCTTAATAACGTAAAGTAATGAAATACCATACAAAGCACAATGGTATGCGAGTGATAAAGGTGGCGATGTAATAAGTTGATAATAAAATATAATGAGTAGTATTCAAGAAGTCAGTCCCGCAAAAGCTCTTGCTATGATAAAAAAATGGGCATTACTTCTCGATCTCCGTGAACCAAAAGAAGTTGCTAAAAAATCATTCGATGTTCAAGATATCATGATGATTCCTGTACGCGAATTAAAAAAACGGTTCCAGGAAATACCTCTTGACCGTAAGGTAATTATTGCCTGTCACGTTGGCAACCGTGGCCTGATGGCTGCACGATTTCTGGTAAACCAGGGATACAGCCAGGCTGTCAACATGCAGCAAGGAATTGTCCGCTGGGAAAAGGAATGGCTTCCTGTCAAAAGTGAGCTGAAACAAACAACCAGCTCATGGCTGAAGCAGCTTTTCAGCATGAAGTCATAAAACGAGCAGAGGATGCTATAGGCTGCAATACCATCATCATGAAATAAGTTTCTGAAAATAGCAGTACATAAAATGCTGGGTTAAACCGATTAGCGTGATCGGGTTGGATTAACTTAACTTAACTCGAAACACTTTTACTACCAAAATGGAATCTTTTAGGAATTCACTTGACAGCAAGTCCCAAGGCATAAGAAAAAAAAGTTGATATTTTTCTGTTATTTTGTCATTTTATACCTATACCACGTATTAGTATAAATCCATTATATAAATTATGAACCGGTTCCTGTTTTTTTTGATGGTTGGACTTACGTTTCTCGGAGCATGTAACCCTGAAAAGGTATTATCCAACAAAGAGATGGAAAAATCAAAAGAGGTTACTTCAGCCCAGTTGAAACTTGCCGATGGCAAAACAGTCTATGAAGCGAACTGTGCAGGTTGCCATGAATCCGGTGTAGCTGGTGCTCCAAAACCTGGCGATAAAGCAGCATGGAGCGAAAGAATTGCTCATGGGGGAATGGATATGATCATAAAAAAATCTATTGAAGGTCTCGAAGGAAACACAGGCGTGATGCCGCCCAAAGGGGGCAACGAAAATCTCAGCACTGCAGATATAACGCATGCCGTTACTTATATGATTGGCACCGTAAAGTAACTGATACTATTGCAAATGGTGTTTACCTGCGTGTGATGAACTGGATGAGGGAGTCAGTCGACAAGAAGAATTATCATGAAATGGCCGCATTATAACGTTACGATTAGAATCAGAATCCATGCAACTCATTGGTTTAGTTAGCCTCGGTATTGTTGCCGGCCTCCTGTCAGGACTGTTCGGTGTTGGAGGGGGTATAGTTATTGTTCCTGCATTGGTGGTGTTTTTCGGTATGACGCAACAAAGTGCCGGAGGCACATCACTGATTTCCCTGCTTCTCCCTGTTGGTCTGCTTGGTATGCTCGAGTATTATCGTTCAGGGAAAATTTCAATGGACAACATATGGATGGGACTTATCATTGCCGCAGGACTTTTTGTCGGAGTTTATTTCGGAGCAAAACTTGCAACACACCTTTCAAATGACTTACTCAGGAAATCCTTTGCCGTTTTCATAGGAATTGTTGCTGTTTATTTGTGGTTCAAGTAAACAGTATGTATGACGAAGTATACCGTTACCCTTACAAAAGAAGAGCGGGAGAAGCTGGAAACACACATCAGCAGACTTACCGATACGATTACCGGAACGCCATCAGGCCGCGTTTTCTTTCATTCGAATAATTTAGCGAACGCTGGCACGCTGAGTCCTAAAGTCATCAATGCCAGCTGTAAGAACATGTCTCTTGGTTTGCGATCGTGAAGCAACTCAGGGAGGAGATCAGCGACAGCGATATAGACGAAGCTGGAAGCAGTAAACGTTAATACATAAGGAATTGCATTATGTGCATGACTGAGGCTCAGCCAGCCAATCACACCTCCAAGGGTCATTGCAGCACCGGATAGTGCATTGAGATACAGTGCTCTCTTTTTTGAGAGTCCACCATTAAGCAAGACCATAAAATCTGATATCTCTTGAGGAATTTCATGCGCAGTAATGGCGATAGCTGCTGTCCATCCTAACTTCCAGTCCGTAAGAAATGCCGCTGCAAGCAGAATCCCGTCCACAAAGTTATGCATACCATCACCAAGAAGAATCATGGCAACTTGGGGTTTGTAACAGGTATGTCCTAATGCTGTGGCATGGTCATGTCGCCACAAGGCTAATTTCTCCAGGAGAAAAAAGCTCATGATTCCAGCCGTAAGCACCCAGCCTGCTGTTGTAATATCAAGCCCAAGGTTGATTGCCTCAGGAAAAATATCTGTCAACGCAAAGCCGAGGAGGACTCCCACCGCAAAAGCCACCATACGGTTGGTAAAACGAGCTAAAAAAGTGAGTGCAACCGTTGCTGCCAATATCACTGATAATACTCCGCCAATCAGGGTGGCCAATATAATTTGTAAGAGCGTCAACGGCAACAGGGTTTTAGGCAGTCATGGGGTAGTTAAAGCGATTCTTGAGCAATCGTCTTGGAGATTACCTTTTTTTTGAACCAATTAAGAATACCCGCCAAAGACAATTCGCATAATCGTAACATTGAACAAGCTTGCATAATTTTTGTTATTTCCTTCCTCCACCCATTGCCTGGTAGAAAGCAACACTATCAGACAATCGACGTGCCTGCGAAGCTATCAACTCAAGCTGATACTGTTCCGCCTCACTTTGAGCCTGCAGTAACTCCAGATAGGATGCTGAACCAAGTTTGTATCGGCTTCCAGTAACCGTCAACTGTTCCTGTGCCGCTGCATCTGCCCCTGTATAGCCCGAGAGTATTTGTGTATTGTTGTCAAGCGCCGTGAGAACATCCGCTACTTCGCGTAATCCCTTGAGTACAGTCTGCTTGTAGTTTGCTGATGCCGCATCAAATCCGGCTTTGGCAGCATCTCTTTCTGGACCAAGCCCCTTGGTAAACATCGGCTGGACGAGCTGTCCGGCAACTCCCCAACCCAGTGAACCGCTTCCGAACAGACTTGCAGCTGTCAGTGCTTGTGAACCAAGAGTAGCACTCAGCGTTATCTGAGGAAAAGATTTTGCCACAGCAGCCCCATAATCTGCATTTGCTGCTTTCATAAGAGCTTCCGATGCCTGAATATCCGGCCGTACCCGAACCAGTTCGGATGGGACTCTGAGTGGAAGGGAGAGAGGAAGGGTAAAATCCTGTAATGCAAACGAGGGTAAGCTTGCAGTGTCCGGCGTCTGACCCGAGAGCAGAGCAAGGAGGTGTGTGATTTGGTCGAGTTGATTGCGCAGCGCAGGAATGCCCGCTCTGGTTTGTTCTGCCAGAGCCTGCATGGCAAGGAGTTCCTGCGGCGAAGCACTGCCAAGCCTGACGCGTTCATGGGTTATCGCAAGCTGCTCAAGGCGTACAGCCAGAACTTTTTCCAGAATAGTTATCTGCTCGGAGAGTTGCGCCTGATGTATTGCCGTTGTGGCAATATCAGCGGCAAGCGTCAAACGTGCTCCTTCCAACTGAAAGCCAAGATACCCCGCTTTGGCTGCCAGGGATTCAAGCTCTCTCTGATTGCTTCCTGAAAGATCAAAGGTGTATCCTGCACTAACCGAAGCGTTGAGAAGATTAAAGGTGTTTTCGCCTCCAATCTGGCCATTTTTACTGCCATTGGTTTCCTGACGCTGCGCTCCAAGAGTAGCGTCAAGACGGGGATAAAGGGTTGATCCCCCCTTTGCTTTATAAAGATACTCGGCCTGAAGCAGTGTCGCCTTTGCGGCTTCGAGTGTCGGGCTTTTTACCAACGCCAGCGTAATCATATCGTTCAGTTTCCCAGACCTGAACTCCTCCCACCACAAAGAAGAAACTTCGCCCATAGTAACTGTCTGGGTATCACCCAAGGAGATCGACCCTGATTCAATCCCTTTTGTTTTCACTCCTGAGCTATATCCACTGCTTTTTGGAGGTTCAGGACGGACAAAATCAGGCCCTACACTGCATCCCGCCAAGAGAATAACGAAAGGGAGCAACCATGTTCTTGTTCTTCTCATCTCTTCTCATTGTTAATCAGTTCAGTGAATGATGTTCCTTCTCCAGCCTCTTCATGAGTACGACCATCACGGATATGATAGATGCGTTTAAAGGTCGGAATGATTTTTTCGTCATGGGTGACGATGATAATGGCTGTCTCATACTGACCGGCCATCTCATTAAGGATACCAATCACCGCAAGTGCCCGCTCACTGTCGAGCGGAGCTGTCGGTTCATCAGCAAGAATGACTGGCGGACGGTTGACCAGGGCTCTGGCTATTGCTACCCGCTGTTGTTCACCGCCGGAAAGCTGCGACGGCATGGCTTTAGCCCGATGCCCGACGTCCAGTGCTTCAAGAAGCTCAACGGCACGCTTTCGGGCAACAGTGTTTCTCTCGCCGGCCAGCATCGGCAGCAATGCTACGTTGTCTATGACATCAAGAAAAGGAATCAGATAGGGTGCCTGAAACACAAACCCGATCTTATCCCGGCGTAACGCACGCAGGTCAGGGATTTTCCATTGATCATCATAGATTATCTCATCGCCCAGCCTCATTCGCCCGGACGATGGTTCAATAACGGCACCCAGGCATTTCAACAACGTACTTTTTCCTGATCCTGAAGGACCGACAAGTCCGACCACTTCTCCGGGAGCTACCTGCATGTCAACCCCCTTGAGCGCATCCACAGTGGTATCACCCGTTCCATACCTCTTTTTTAACCCTTCAATCACAATACCTTTCGTCATCACCTCAACCTCCTATTGCTTCAGCCGGATCGATCCTCAGAGCGGCTGTAATAGCCAGAGTGCTTGCCAGAACAGAGATCACCATCACAGCGATAAATCCTCTGATGGCATCACCTGGTTCAAGAAGAACATACCTTGGAAAATATGGCGACCAGAGGGTTGCGATTATTTTGCCAACGACAAATCCGATTGCCCCAAGCCCTAAAGCCTGTTGCAAAATCATACTCGCAATTACCCGGTTTTTTGTCCCGATCAGTTTCAGTACCGCAATCTCCCTGATTTTTGCCATCGTCATGGTATAGATGATAAAAGCTACAATAGCAGCACTTACTATGGAAAGAATGACCAGAAACATCCCTATCTGTTTGGCTGATGTTGCAATTAACTTATCAACAAGGATCGATCTCATTTCTGGCTGGGTATAGACCTGCAACTGTTTCCAACGCTGAATATTTTTTGTGACAACTTCAGGGTGATATCCAGGTTTAAGTTGGACAAGAACGGCGTTGACATACAAGTTTGTTGTCTGTGAAGCAATAACGGCTTCAAGCAGCCCCGGAACGCCTGGGCGGTTAAACAGAGGATTATCCATTGTACGACGCCGCTGCTGGAGAAGCGCATCATTATCCTTAAGGAACTGTGCTTCCTGAGCATCTTTCAATGGAATAAATACCATGGGGTCTCCACCTGAAGAAACCATTCGTCTCGAAAGCCCGACAATCCTGAATCGGTTACGGCGGATGGTAATACTGTCGCCCAAGGCAAATCCGGCTTTAACATCAGCAACGGCCTCATAATGGCTTGCGGTAATGTGCCGACCGGCGATCAGATAACCCGGCTGTCCTGGTTCACCCGGTCCACCAGGGACCACACCAACAACCATAGCCCGGACATCGCGAACCCCTTCACGCACCTGCATGGTGAGATAGGTAATATTCGCTGCCCGTGCCACTCCTTGCATTCCGGTAATCCCTTTGTAGGTGTCCTCAGAGATACTGGATGGTTCGGCATAAGGGCCAAGCGTCCCTTGCTGCACCACCCAGAGATCAGCCCCACTGTTTTTCAGCAGAACGTCAGCGTCTTCAACCATTCCCCGGTAGATGCCAGCCATACTCAGCGTCACACCGATCAAAAGACCGAGACCGAGACCGGTCAGAAGAAACCGGCCCCATCCATGCAGGATATCTCGCCCCGCAAGACTGATCATAGGGGGATTCCTTTAGGGTTATTTTTTATAATCGTGATACGGGTTCCGGCATGTAACTCACTTTTGCTGTAAACAACAACCGTTGCGCCAGGCTTTAATCCGCCAAGTATCTGTATATTTCCATCACGATCCGTTGCCCCTGTTCGAACGGGTACAAAGTGCAGTTTTGAATCTTCGATAATCCATACACCAATCAGGCCATCCACTCGGTGAATGCTGGCATTGGGCACCACGGCAACTGCAGGTAACGGTGGGAGTAAAACTGAAACTTCACAGAGTTCTCCAACCGGTGGCAAGGGTACGGGTAATGCTGAAAAGACGACTTTTGCCAGAGTTTCTTCCGTTATCCGGTCAGCAAGAGGCTCAACTCTCTGAACAGAACAGGAAAATATCCTGTTCGACTGGGAACGGAGTGTTACTTGTGCTGAAAGACCTGCTTTAAGGCCAGCAGTTTGCAGTTGATCAAAACGAACATCAACCCATAGATATTTCGGGTTTATCATCTCAATAATCGTCTGACCGGCTAAAACGGTGTTGCCCGGTTCAGCCGCACGGCTTGTTACCAAGCCATCAACCGGTGCAATGAGCTTTAGATTGTGTCGTTGCTTCACCATTCCCTGGTAATCGGCCTTCAGGGATGCAAGTTCCTGTCGAGCGGCATTGACACCGGCTTTTGCTGCCGATACCGACGCACTCGCAATTGCCGCCTCCTGATGCTTCGCTTCAACACTCTCTGCACTTGCTGCACGGGCTTGCTGGAGCAGCTCGTAACGTTTCGCCTGTGCTGCGGCAAACTCATTTTTTGCTCTTGCCTCATGAAGCAACGCTTCTGTCGTCTTTATGGTTGCTTCGGAGCGTTTGATACCAGAGAGTTGAGCACTCAAGTGTTCATCAAGATCAACCGGGTCAATTTCACCCAGAACCTGACCAGCATGGACAACATCTCCTCCTTCAACATTGAGCGTTCTAATCCTCCCCGAAGCTACAGCACCGATTCGATAGGTGTACCGTGCTTCAAGTGAACCGATACCAAACAATACCGGGGAAATCTGTTTTTTTTCAACCACAGTAACCGTTACAGGCACCGGGGCAAGAGGGCCTGATTGCAATGCCACATAAACAAAGAGCAGAAAAAGAGGAACCAGAACAGCCAGCAACCTCAGCACCTTTTTATTGATAGTCCTGAATTTCATCGTTCACTTTTTTTTAATTGCCTGGCAGTAAAGCGCAAATACCGGTTTGGCATTGCTCAGCATCACTGACGTATCTCCTGCGATAAGGGACTGCATCACCAAACCTTGTACAATCCCGATAAACATCACCTTAGCGGCTGAAACATCCAGATGCATGTCAATGCTTCCTTCTGCAATCGCATTTTCAAAAAGTGTTTCTAACCGATCGCCATAATGGGCAAGCATGGTGTGTGTAATCCTTTTTGCTTCGGATTTATCGGGACGCTGGAGTTCTGCAAACATCATTCTCGGGGCTCCGGGATGTCGTGCCACAAAATTGATATGAGCCATAAACATCAGTTCAAGAACCTCCATTGGCGAGTTCGCTTTTCCAATTACCTCGTCAACATCGCCAAGCAACCGAACAGAAATCCACTCCATCACTGACTGCCATAGCGCATCTTTTGTAGGAAAATGCCTGAACAAGGCCCCCTGCGTCAAATTCATCCGTGCTGCAATTTCTGCTGTCGTAATCGTAGAGGGGTTTTTTTCAGCAGCTAACTGAATAACCGCTTCAACAGTAACCGCTCTCCTTTGATCTGCTGGTAAATTTTTTTTGACCTTTTTCATGAAGCTCTGATGTTTTTTTAAAAGATAGTGATTAATTACTCGCTTTTAAAAACAATATCAAAATTGCAATGCTAATTTCATGAGCACAACCTTGGTTGTTAATGACACAAACCCCTCGAAACAGGTTCCGAGGGGTTTGTAAGTCAGCACACTTTCCTTCAAGTGGGCAATATTTTATGCCGTTTTTTCAACATTCATGAGAAAAGCCCGAGCCGGAAAATCCTTGTCGACGGCAATAGGGTTCTTCTCAAGTTCCAGCATTATCGCAGCAGCCTTCTCATCATCAAGGATGGCAAAACAAAGTGTTGAATAGGTGCCGACTATCTCATCAGCATTGAACCACGCCTCTGCCTGTAATCCTGTTTTTTCGCAGTTGCACCCCCTGATATCCATACTGCTGATCATTGACACTTTGTGCTCCTGGAAGAGACTCCGCACTTTTGGACGGGTCTCTTCATATCCCATTATGGCAAGAAATTTCATGATTTTTTAGTTATAACTGGTTTTTCAGACTTTTTTTCAGCCATGTAATAGACAATCGGTACAACCACAAGCGTTAGAATGGTTGAAAGAACTCCACCCCAGATGAGCGATATGGCAAGACCCTGAAAAATCGGATCAAAAAGCATGACAATTGAGCCAATAACAACCGCACCCGAGGTCAGAATAATCGGGCGTGTACGTACTGCGGCAGATTCAATCACAGCCTGCTTAAGCTCAATGCCTTCAGCCCTGCGGATCTGAATAAAATCAATCAGCAGCACAGAATTCCTTACCATAATACCCGCAAGAGCAATCATACCGATCATACTCGTCGCCGTAAAGAACGCCCCATGCAGCCAGTGCCCCGGAATAATTCCCACAAGGCTCAGCGGAATGGCAATCATCATGATCAACGGCGTCTTGAAGGACTGGAACCACCCGATAATCAGCAGGTAAATAATGACAAGCACCACCGCAAACGCCGTACCCAAATCGCGGAAGACCTCAAACGTAATCTGCCACTCCCCGTCCCACTTCATAGAAAGCTGATCCTC
>CAIPYV010000092.1 GCA_903869365.1 uncultured Chlorobiaceae bacterium | reverse complement strand
ATCAAGTCAGCAACGCTATGTCGGAAGGCTTAAACAGCAAAATCCAGTTGTTAAAGGCGACTGCCCGAGGGTTTCGAAGCTTCGAAAGCTATCGAACAAGAATCCTCTTTTACTGTGGGAAACTGGATATGACAATCTAACGGCGCAGTAATATGAAATTTCTTTTCCATTAAATTCCGCGAAGAGCCGCGCTTTACATAGAGCAGTTAGTAGCTCTCTTCCACCAGGCGAAAGTTCATCAAAACTGGCGATAGATATTGCTTTATCTCTGCTCAAATAAAGTAATGGACGTAAATCAATGTCGGCCAAAGGAGGGCTCAGTTTCAACCAGTCCGCAATAAATGGAACCCTCCATGAATCATGCGAAAAGGTAAGATCTTCAGCTTTGGCGATCTGACATTCTAATTGGTTCAAAAATTTTGGTTTGCCGTCATCACTCTCACCAACTTGCTTAGCCAAATATTCAAAAGCTGAAGCTGAAGCACATCTTTCAAAAAGTTGAATCTTAACCAACTCCTCGAATGCAACACTCATTCCTTGTGCTTTGGAAATAGATTCACGAATAATGAGATTATTTAAAAACCTTTTTATGAGTCTCGGATTTCCAGCAATATGGTCAGACGTCGCCATGATATTGGCAAGCTGATCAGCTAACTCAATCTGCTTTGAAAGTTTAGATGCCGAATTGCCATAGGCTTCTTCGATTACTTTTTTTGTCAGTCCGCCAGCCCAAGATTTTTTGATTGCCCCAACAATTACATCTTGTCCTTGTTGTTTCTCTTCTTGTGTAATAATGTCACGGCGTTGTGCTAAGTCAGCTAAAAGCAATATCAGGTAGCCCTTGACCTCATTTGCTCCAAGTCGAGGAACCCTCAGAGGTATTTGTATAAGTTTATCAAAGTAACTGGTGACAAGTTCATCGCTGAGATCAATGTTGCCAAAGTGTGATCTGACTGCATTGCGAATCATTTGCTCATCTGCGGCAATGATGAATGCTGTTTGGGGTATGAATAGCAGTAATCTCATAGCCTCAAGCGTCGCAATAGCTGTATGCGGGAGGCAGCGGTCAAGATCATCGACAAGAACAATCAGTGTTAACTCGAGACTTTTCAGAATATCCTGAAAAAGCACCCGCAGAGCGTCTATTTCTTTAGGTACGGATTTCTCTTCTTTATCATTAAGAAGTTTTTTGATATCGGGCTCGATTTGAGTGAAAGACTCTTTAATCATGGAGATATCTTCCTGACTCGGATTTCCTTTTTGGCTAAATAATCCGCTAATAGCACCCATGAATGCCCCAACTGGACCAGCAACTACTCCCCCAGTAATTATTCCTGAGGCAACGGGAGCTACAAACTTTGCCGTTCTCAACCAATTGATGCGCTTGATAAATATCATAGCTTTATCAACGCATGTCTTTTTTAATTCAGCTTCTTCCATGATTTTATCGGCGACTTTCTGTAAAAGAGCCATCCGAGCGTCATCATAACCCTGATATAACCATGCATTGAAATCGATGAAGATGTAGTTTTTCCCACCATCAAGTGCCTTAAGTGAATCACCAATCATTTTTACCAATGACGATTTTCCAACTCCCCAACTTCCTGAAACACCAATAGATACAGGTTCTCCGTTACCATCTTTGATCATTTGAGCAGCAGTATCTGCTACAACTTTAAAATTCAATAAGTCTTCTGTTGTTTCGATATCATTCCACATATCTCTAATGCTTTTATGTTTTTATATAAACTTAACTAACGGCATAAATGATAGTTATGAGTTCCCGATTACAAACGTAATCTTCGCAAAAATGAGCCTTCGCGGTATTGATCATCAAAATTACCTCATACTGCATAGCCTGATCTTTTTCTTCCAGAAAAAAAACTTATACCCTTGTCCATAGTAATTTATTACATCCATTTCCCAGCATTTCTGCGCTAAAAATCATTGAGCAAAGCGATCATCTGATATTTTCAACATGCGTTCTCAGTAGACCTATGTGTTTTCATATTTAATTATGATAATGTAGTGCGACGTGAGGTTGCATAGGTGAATTGTCCGGTAAAACGGACCCGTTGTTCAGTCAGCGGAGCCCACCGACATATGCAAAAGGAGCAATCCTTTTGTGTGAAGCCGTCGGAAAAGTACCCGCAGGAAACTGTAGGCCACCGAAGTGGACTTTGATCCAGTGCCTAAGCAGAAGGAGTATGTGCATAATTTACATTTTTCTAACAGTTAACAATCAAGCGAAATCGCATACTTTTTCCAATATTTTTGTATATTTCACAATGTTTTTATAAAATTTTGCGATAAAAGTCAACTTTTACATCGAATATTAGATTATTATGCAAGATGAGTGGGAGCTAAATCTGTCATTAGCGAGCCGTTCTGCCTTTAGCAAGTTTGAGAAAAACCATAGCAGAGAGTATGCTTCGTGCTTTAACAATCTTAATAAGATAATCGAACTCCTTGAGGATGGACATACAGTAATCAAGCTCGAACGTAACCCCAGTTTTTTCAGATCAGAAGGGAAAGGTGTTTACCGGATAGCTCAGACAGGCGTTGTTAGCGCAAAAGAGACGAGGCTTTATGTTTACCCTGTGGAAAGTGAAAAAATCATATATGTGCTTGGTATAGGAACGAAAGAAGGCCAAAATTCAGATTTAAACGAGGCTCACAAAGCAGTAAAAGCTCTAAAGAAATAAAATTAGACAATAATTGATAAACTGTTGGGGGCAATAGTAAATGGAAGACAGCATGAGATTTAGATCGGTTGCAGATGCTGCAGCTTTTCTTGCCGGCGATGATGCCGTAAAGAATCTTGTTGAGGAAGAAATTGATCGCAGTCAAATTGTCAATAGCCTTTTACGACTCAGGTTAAGAAAAGGAATTTCTCAAAAAGATTTGTCTAAACGCATGGTATGCGACTCGAGCAAGATTTCAAGAATGGAGGCTGGAAACGATTTGCAACTTAAAGTTTGTGACATCAAGCAATATGCATCCGCACTGGGCGTTGATGTGAATATTATTTTTGAAGACAAGACGCTTCCTGTCGCAGAACAGATTAAAAGTCATGTTTATTCTATCCACGAACAGCTTGAGCAGTTAGTCGGGATAGCAAAACAAGTTGACGGCGATGAACTTATCATTGGAAAAATCAATGCTTTCTATGGAGAGGTCTTGCTTAATTTCATGTTGAGATTTAGCGATAGCCACCAAAAACTACGCATTGTTTCCGGACATGAGATCACTGAACAGCATGCGCATGAAAAAAGGATTCTTGAAAAAGATTCATCCAAAGAGCATTCATGCTGTTGATCAATAAACACCCATTAATAAAATCCCTGGAATATCTCCGGGGATTTTATTGTCATTTTCCTAAGTCATTTCACCACCCTCACCTTTGCGGTGCGTTCAATACTCTCCTTCCGCCTTTACGCCCTTGATCTTCTCCAGATAGTCTGACCAAACCTGCATCATCCTTGTCCGTTCTTTGAGGTGCTTCGACCTGTTGTATGCGGATCCCAACCGGTCAGGAACTCGGTGCCCCAGTTGCGCCTCAATTGCATCCGGAGAGAAATTCAGTGTTTCGTGCAGCATGGTGCGGGCTGTTGCTCGGAAGCCGTGGCCACAAACCGTTTCGCCATCCCATCCCATTGTTCGCATGGCCTGATTTACCGAGTTTCCGGACATTACTCTCGATGCTGCGCGTCCAGGGAATACAAACTGGCTTCGGTTGGTAAATGGATGAAGCTCTTTCAGTATCGCAACGGCCTGGTTGGACAGCGGAACTGCATGCACCTGACCTTTCCTTTTCGCCTTCTCCTGCACTGTGAGTTTTGTATCCTCTGTTGGCAGATTCCAGATACCTTTATCAATGTCCATGTCGGCCCATTTCGCATTACGCAACTCTCCGGGCCTGACAAAAAGCATGGGGGCGAGCTTCATAGCGCACTTGACAATAAATGTTCCAGCATAAGTATCGATATCGGCAAGCAGTCGGCCAAACTCTGGCGGATCGAGTATCGCTGCCATGTTTTTCTTTTGCGGCTTCTTGAGCAACCTGTTCAGCCCTGCAGCAGGGTTGCTGTTAACTTCAGGAATATTACTGATCAGCGCAAATGAAAATATCTGGCCGATAATTGTTTTTATTCGGTGGGCTGTTTCAAATGCCTGGCGTGACTCAACAATCCGCAAAGCATCCAGAATATCCCGTGTCGTTATATCGGATATCAACTTACTGCCAAGTGGCGGGAGAATATCTCTCTGAATCCGGGACAAAACCGTCCTGGCATGGCCTTCTGTCCATTTTTTTGTTGCAAGTCCACTTCCGCTGTACTGGCTTCCATAGGACTTTCTCTGTCCGATGCCATAAGGCTTATGTTGAAACGGGTTGCTGCTGAAAAGGCGTTGCCTTTCGAGTTGCTCATTCCCAATGCAGAAACGATTGAAGCCATCAAAGCCGCCCGCCGTGGAGAACTCACTCCAGCCAGTTCTTTGGAAGGGTTGTTTCAAGGTTTAAATACGGACGATTAAATATACCAGTCGATTCAATCGTGACTATCGCCGCGAAAAATCAGGAATACACGACAAGAAACTTGATGCGCTTTTGGCGGCAATCATTACTCTTCTGATCGAGGACAAGGCTTTGACCCCTCATGCCGTCGATCATGCCCTGGTCGGGACGTTGAATGATTGCCGTGATTGCCACATCAAGCCTGATCTTATTTTGATTTACCGCAAAATTGACGACACCATTCTTGAACCGGTGCGCCTCGGTTCGCATAGCGAATTGGGTTTATGATGCCGATTTCTTTTCCCTATTGCCCTCTATAGGCGCTGATATTCTTAGGTTTCAATGAATGAAGAAAACCAATATTAGCAAGTCCAGCACAGCGCCCCGCTGCATGAAGAGCGGTCTGCCCGGCTTCGCTTGCCGCAGATTCCCCCCGCACCATCAAGCAGCCCAAACACATACAAACAGTTGCTATCCCGTACACAGGAGCAAATTATATTGCACGTAAAGAGCAATATTTCGAGCGACGTGCTCCCTTTTTAAAAGCAAAGGTTATATTAACACTAAAATAACAACAGTATTACATCCCTTCCCACCATCTCATTCTCAATGCATTGCTTCGAGAAAAAAGATCATATTCAGGAATGGCTGAAAAAATGCCCGGCAGCTTTGGGCAAAGAATTATGGATCATCCAGAATGAAATCAGCGGTTGTTCAGAAACAAACAAACGAACGATTAGATCTAGCAACATCCCGTTTCATTCTGAGCAAAGAAATTGAATACATATCCCGCACAGAGGATGGATATTAACGGAAAAGGGTAACTATAGAATGCTTGGTTTAACTTTACGTGAAGAATTTCGTGGCAGGCGCCTCAAAGGTACCGCCATTGAGCTTTCGAACGACTCCAACACCGGAGCCACTCAAATCGCGGCAAAGCAATTCCTCGAAATCACCTACCCGACGCATGACCTGCTTAAAGGAATCGAAGCCATTGGCCCCGATCAAGGCCGTCCTGTGGTGGTTATCGGTGAGAGAGGTCTTGGTAAATCGCATCTCTTGGCCGCCCTCTATCACGCAGTTTGCGACAAGGACTCAACCAAAGCATGGCTCAATGCATGGGCTACAACACTGGGTGATCCGAGCATTGGCAATATCGCCCTCCGCGACGGAATGCTCGTTATCGGCGAAAGTCTGCACCGCCAGCGCTACAAATTCCTCTGGGACCTCCTCTTGGAACGGCACCCTCACGGCACCTTCATCAAAGGAAAATGGGAGGGGATGGGAGCGGCCAAAACAGATATCCCATCCGACGAACTCATCATCGAATTATTACAGCATACCCCCGTCATGCTGTTGCTCGACGAATTCCAGACCTGGTTCGACGGACTTACCAATACCAAGCAATACCCCTGGAAAAATTGGGCATTTAACTTCATCCAGATACTTTCTGAAATTGCCAAAGAGCGCCCTGACCTGCTTGTGCTCGTCATATCGGTAAGAAACGGAGGAAGCGACGCCTACCAGCAGGTGCATCGGGTGAACCCAATTGCCATAGATTTTAAAGCCGGAGGCAACGCCGAACGAATCCAGCAGGACCGCCGCCGGATGTTGCTGCATCGACTGTTCGACAACCGGCTGCAGATCTCAGCAGACTCAATAGCTTTTCTGCTTGCCTCACATGTCTCTGAATATTTCCGTCTTCTCGATATACCACCTGCCGAGCATGACCGGAAGCGCGAGGAGTTTTCAGAATCGTGGCCCTTCGCTCCGCATCTGCTTCGCTTGCTCGAAGAACAGGTACTGATTGCCACAGACGCTCAGGAAACCCGCGACATGATTCGCATTCTCGCCAACCTCTATAAAAGTCGAGGCGAAACCTCTTCAGTACTCACCGCAGCCGACTTCTCTCTTGACGATGATGCCTCAGGTATTGGCGCCTTGCTCGACTCCGTCTCCAACGAACATCATCGAACCCTGCGCGAAAAAGCCCAGCAGAACATTATTTCCGTCACCGAAGCCGTCCGCGACCACGCCCTCCGCGCTCCGCACCTTCAGGAAATAGTCGGGGCAATGTGGCTCCGCTCCATAGCTGTCGGCAACCTCGCAGGCGCAGAACCAGCTACACTACAGGTCGATATTACCCGCAAGCGGCCCGTGGATGACAATGCCTTCCATGTCGAACTGGCAACCATTGTCGAAAATAGCTTCAACATCCATCAGGAAGGCGCCCGACTGGTCTTTCGTGAAGATGAAAATCCACGAGCAAAACTGATGGCCTGCGCACGAAACGATCGCCTCTTCACCAACGGTTCCGATCAAGCCCAGCTCGCCCGGCAATTACGCTATGTCATCAGTGGCAGTGAGGAGGTGGCAAAATCATTCCGTGTCATAGCGTTGCCGAAATCCTGGCAGTCAGACCCATGGTCATCACTTGATGAATCTGAAAATCCAGAGCGATGGGATGATCGCCTGCCCATTCTTGTCTTGCCGGAAGAACCCGAAAAAATCGACCGGCAGCTTGGTCACTGGCTTAAAACCCATCTCCAGAAACGACGGAATACCGTCCGATTTCTCATCCCACGTGCAGGAACAACCAACGCCTTTCAGGACCGTGACCTGCTTATTCTTGTCAGGGCAGAAATGAAAGCGCTCGAATGGAGTGCACAGAATCCCGAGTACAAAAAACTCCACAAAGAATTTGAAACCACACTGCGCGACAACCTTAAAAAGCGCTTCGACCGCTTTGCAGTCCTGCATCGCTGGAACTTTACCGATCCCGCTCAGTGTATTTTCATCGTCGAAACGCTCAGAAAGCAAGGGGCGCTGATACCCGAAAGCATTGAAGAAACTATGGCTGCCGATCTCTTCGTCCCCGAAGACTTCGAAGACCTTGTGCTTCAGGCAGCGGCAGGCAACAATTCAGTCGGCAAACTTCTCCGTGAACTTCAGGAACCGCGCCCGGCAGGGCAGGACTGCATACCCTGGCTTGGCGAAACAGCCATGAAAGAGCGCATGCTTCGCCTCTGTTCACAAGGCAAAATTGCCATCAACCTCCGTGGCCTTGAATATCTCCAGACCCATCCCGGTGAAGACGACGAAACCTCATGGCGTCGCCTTCGTCCTAAACTCTCTTATACCGGTCGTCAACTTGATGAAGTGTACATCATGTTGCCATCGGCAGTGCCTTCCACATCCGGCTCAGCTCAGGCGCAATCCGCATCATCAGGAGACGGAACTCTTTTCGGGGATGAGACGCAAACCCAAAACCCGCCAAACACCCTTAACGACCCGGTGGCTGGTGGCATAGGGCAACAACCATCCACTATCTTTGGTACCGGCGCTTCATCTGGT
>CAIPYV010000091.1 GCA_903869365.1 uncultured Chlorobiaceae bacterium | reverse complement strand
TTTATATTATTATATATTTTTTTAATTTCAAAGAAACGCTATTTAATAATACTATTAATGAGTCAGTTATCAACAGTACTTTCCTCTGCTACTTAAAAAAATATATGATTTGATATTAAAAAAAACAGCAACCTTACCCTGCAGAAATAACAGGTATTATTGAGTTATTGATTGCTGTTTTAATAGGTTATTAGAGATCTTTAAGCAAGAGATACTGCTGGATCACTATAACTTATGGTTGGAGTAACTTTTGTTATAAACGGTTACTGTGCTGAGGGTTGATATTGAACAATGAGTTCGAGTTCAAGACTTGCATCAAGGGGTAGTTCGGCAACTCCGACAGCACTTCTTGCATGGGCTCCCCTTCCTTCAAAAATTTCATGCAGCAATGAAGAAGCGCCATTGGCCACAAGATGCTGGCTTGAAAAGAGGGTTTCGCTCGACACATAAAGGGTGAGTTTGACAATTTTCTCAATATTATCCAGCGAACCGGTCACTGTTTTTATCGCTGAAAGTGCGTTGAGAAGAGCGATTTTTGATGCATGAAAAGCATCATCTTTTCGAAGGTCATTGACCTTGCCTTTACCTCCCGGCTCGATCAGTTTACCCGCCTTGAGAGGCAGCTGACCGGAGGTATAGACAAGGTTGCCGGAGCTTACGGCTGGCGAATACAGGCCAGCTACAGCTGGCGTTTCAGGAAGAATAAATCCCGCTTTGATGATATTTTGTTCAATATTGCTCATAAAAAACATTGAAAAGGTTACCTATTTGATGCCATGACAATTAATATTATTTACAGAGTGTAAAAATATCAAAACATTTTGGTTACAGACAATCTCATTTTCAACCTATGATTCCATCTTCACCTTTTCTCTGTGTCATCACTGATGAGGCTTTCTGCCCGATTACTCTTGCTGAAGAGGCGCTCAAAGGAGGGGCCGCCATGATTCAGTTGCGACATAAAACTGCTTCAGGCAGCCAGCTTTATTCGTGGGCTGTTGAAATCCGCAAGCTTTGCCGCCAATACAACGCACTCTGCATCATCAACGACCGGGTGGACATTGCTCTGGCAAGTGATGCCGATGGGGTCCACCTTGGACAAGATGATCTACCGGCCTCGGCGGCCAGAAAACTGCTTGGAAACGGGCGAATTATCGGAGTCTCCGCCTCTTGTGCGGAAGAAGCGCTGCAGGCGGAAAAAGATGGTGCAGACTATATCGGTTTCGGCCATATCTATCCGACCATTTCAAAACTGAAAGAGCACGCTCCACTGGGTCTTGATGCTTTACAACAATGTGTTGAGCTTATTGCGCTGCCTGTTATGGCCATAGGAGGGATCAATGCTGAAAACGCCCCGCTGCTTATTGCGCGCGGAGCTTCGGCTGCAGCGGTCATTTCGGCTGTGAGCAGAGCAAAAGAGCCCTCAAAGGCGACGTATGAACTGGTGTGCGCCATAGGAGCAGGCAGGCAATGAACAAAACCTATACAACTGTCCTGACCATTGCGGGATCAGACAGCAGCGGCGGAGCCGGCATACAGGCGGATATAAAAACTTTTGCCGCTCTTGAGTGTTTCGGATTATCGGTTATAACTGCCATTACAGCTCAAAATACGACAGGAGTCAATGCTGTATACCCTTTTGACGAAACGTGCATCAGAGAGCAGTTCAGAAGCATTTCTACGGATATTGCAATTGATGCTGTAAAAATCGGGATGCTCGGAAGTGCTGCCGCTGTCAAAACTGTCTCGGCATTACTGAGGGAGATAAAAGGAAATCCTCCAGTCATTCTTGATACAGTGCTCGCTTCTTCCGGAGGCACTCCCCTTCTTCCTCTTGATGCCATACCGCTGTTGAAAGAAGAACTCTTTCCTCTGACGTCACTGATTACGCCCAACCTGCCGGAAAGTGCACTCCTGACAGGGATGAACTTTACCCCTGACACTGCGGAAGCCGTGGAGGAAACTGCCGCAAAGCTGCTTGAAACAGGAACAGCCGCTGTACTGATCAAGGGTGGACATCGTGAAGGTAACGAGTGCCGTGACTGTCTTCTCTACGATAATCGGTTTTTCTGGTACAGCTCTGCAAAAATCATGACCGGCAATACCCATGGGACCGGATGCACCCTGTCATCGGCTATTGCGGCGTTTATGGCCAGAGGTGAAACAACAGAGCGTGCTGTTGCAATGGCGAAAGCCTATCTTGATGAGGCTCTGCAGGCTGGTGCCGCCTACCGTTTCGGTAATGGAAGCGGTCCGCTGCATCATTTTTACCGTTTCTGGAGGTAAGTCAGAACACTCCTCTTGAAGGGCGACCTATGGAGTGATAGGTAAATCCTGACTGCTCCATAAATTCCGGACTGTAGATATTCCTGCCGTCAAAAATAACAGGATGGCTGAGATCTCTTTTGATCATCTCAAAATCGGGACTGCGAAAAACAAGCCACTCGGTAAGGACAACAAGAGCGTTTGAGCCTTTCACGGCATCATCCTGGTTCAATGCATAGAAAACGCCGTCACGTTCACCATATATCCTTTTAACCTCATCCATGGCAACCGGATCATAAAGTCTGACACTGGCACCCTCGTTCAACAGCTCTTCAATAACCCTTCGGCTTGGAGCTTCACGCATATCATCGGTATTCGGCTTGAAGGAAAGCCCCCAGATCGCGAAAACCTGACCTTGGATATCGTTACTGAAATGCTCCTTTATCTTTCGGACCATAGTGCTCTTCTGGTCATGATTGACCGCTTCGACCGCCTGGAGAATGCGTGAATGATAGCCATGCTGGTGGGCTGTTCTTTCGAGCGCCCGAACATCCTTGGGAAAGCATGAGCCGCCGTAGCCAACGCCGGGATAGATAAACGAAAAACCAATCCTTGAATCAGAGCCGATACCTTTCCTCACCGCTTCAACATCAGCACCAACCCGCTCAGCAATGTTGGCGATTTCATTCATGAAACTGATTTTTGTTGCAAGCATGGCGTTTGCTGCATACTTGGTCAATTCAGCTGAACGAACATCCATAGCGATGAAGCGATCGGAACTGCGGTTGAATGGGGAATAGAGAAAACGCAGCAACTCCTTGGTTCGGGGGTTATCAACTCCGATAACGATACGTTCTGGTTTCATGAAATCATTGACCGCATCGCCCTCCTTGAGAAATTCTGGATTTGAAACAACATCGAAATCAAGCGCAATCTTTCGTTCAGCAAGCACGGAGAGGATTGTTTCCCTCACACGGTCTGCCGTACCGACAGGAACCGTCGATTTGTTGATAACAATCCGGTACTCCTTCATAGAGGTACCGATACTTTGAGCAACGGCGAGCACATGGCGTAAATCAGCGGAGCCGTCTTCATCGGGCGGAGTTCCTACAGCAATAATCTGGTAAAGCCCGAAATCGACGCCTTCCTGCATATCGGAGGTAAACCTCAGACGACCGGCCCTGATATTTTCAGCAACAATTTCATCAAGACCGGGTTCGTGAATGGGAATCCTGCCATTATTGAGACTATCTATCTTCTGCTGATCAATATCAACACAAAGGACATCATTACCGACTTCTGCAAAACATGCGCCTGTAACAAGTCCAACATAACCTGAACCAAAGATGGTTATTTTCATGAATTATAATCGTTATTCGATAACGACTACCAGGCAGCGGGATTTCTGCCAGAAGTCATTTTCATTGCGGATAAGGAGAATTGATGAAGTTTTGCCCCCCACAAGCTCATACGAGCCTACGGTATGCGGCGTTATAATTTTGAGGCTTGAGAGCGGCTTATCAAAGAAAAGATCCCTTGTTTCGGTAATGTCAACCTTTTTGAAAAGATTTACATTAAAATCAGATGCGAGACGATACTCGCTGCCGAACAACTTCTCAAGCGGATTGATGCGCACAAGAATACCTTTTGCAGCAAGTTCATTAAATGTCCCTGAAATATAATACGCGGTATAGAGCTGAACCTCCTGATCCTGGATAAACCTGTCGAGCACATCGACGGTTGCCATAAGCGATGAAATCTGCTTGTTCAGATTCTTCAGCTGACCTTTAAGTGCAGTTACCTCATTGTCTTTGGTGTTTATGGCGACTTTCATCTCCGAAACCAGCCGGTCGAGAGATGCGACTCGATAAGAGGAGGTTTTGTTCTCCGCCTCAAGCTTCTTGATCAGATTTTTGCTTGCAGCCAGTGTGGAATCAATAAAACGGATACTGGTTGTAATATCACGACCGATCTGCTTGACATTTGTGGTGTCACGACCCTCAATTCCTGCAGAAAGACGTTCAACAACCGACTCTTTCTGCTGAATCCTGCCAAGATTCTTTTGAACCTGAGCAAGAATAGCCATCATTGATTCAATATGCTCCTGCCTTGGATCATGCTTCTGCTTTTCCTGATTGCATGCCGAAATAAGCAGAAGAAATGCAAAAAATACAGCCCCGGCAGCCCTGAGTCTTCTTTCCCTTAAAGCCACTGAATCCATTGTTCAACCCCTTCTTTTGTCCCATACCACCTGGTATGCGGTGTTGGTAGATGTTCTGCATCAGCAATAGTAACATTTTCAGCGCCATCAAGAAAACAACTTTTTGCAGGCACTATTCCATCACCGCCCACATTACCGTCATCCGCAACACTTTTATAAAACTTATAACACATTTTTTCCACGAAACTTCCCTGTGCATTGCCTTGAAACTTGTCACTGACAACAGAAACAACACGAAAACGAGCAAAAAAATCCGCCTGAAGGTGCTTAAATATAAAATCTGTCTTTATTTTCGCATAATGTTCATGAGTATGAAATGGAGTTCCAAGAGTAACCAGCTTTGCAATCCGATTTCCGGGATGATAAAAATCACCCTGAAATGGTTTTTCGAGAAGGTAGACCATGGCAACCGTCCCTCCCCCGCTATGCGCCACAAGCGTTATCGGTTCTCCGGGAAATTTTCGCTCCAACTCCCTGACGGTGGAATCTATCGCTTTCATGACACGGTTCGTGGACTTCTCGGGTGAAGGCGGAAACCCTATCCAGTCAACCAGTGATACCGGAGCTATAGCGATTTTCTCTTCTGGAATATAGACAGCAAGAGCATCTTTCATAATGTCGTACAGGGAGTCCCAGAACAGAACACCTGGAATGATCACAACAGGATTTTGCGATACGGGCTTCATGATGCATTCAGTTTGAAGTGTTCATGACCATTTTTTCATCAGTTCAACAAGAAGACTGACGCCGAAACCTGTCCCTCCACTCACCTTGCCTCCGCTTTTCGGCAGAAATGACGGGCCGGCAATATCGATATGAGCCCAGTTTTTATGGCCATCTATGAATTTCTCAAGAAATTTTGCTGCGGTAACAGAGCCGGCTCCGCGCCCTCCGGTATTGTTAACATCGGCAACGTCAGACTTGATCTGCTCATCATAGAGATCCCAGAGCGGCATCCGCCATACCTTTTCACCGGATTGCTGCCCAGCCTGAAAAATTTCATCAGCGAGCTTGTCGTTGTTGCTGAAAAGAGCGGCAACAGCATAGCCGAGTGCAACAATGCAGGCTCCGGTCAGCGTCGCAACATCAATAATCACATCAGGCTTGTATTTCTCTTTTGCATAGGTAAGAGCGTCAGCAAGAATGAGACGGCCCTCTGCATCAGTATTGCCAACCTCAACCGTAATTCCTGAATAGGTTGTAATAACATCGCCAGGTGTCTGAGCTTTACCGCCGGGCATATTGTCAGTTGCCGGAATAAGGCCAATAACATGGAGGGGAAGGCCAAGCCGGACAACAGCTTCTACCGCTCCCAGAACGCTGGCCGCACCGGACATATCAGACTTCATCTCGCCCATATTTTCAGAAGGCTTGATCGAAATGCCGCCGGAATCGAAGGTAACACCTTTACCGACCAGAGCGACAACCATGTTGGCTTTCCCTTTCGGCTTGTGTTCGAGCACCGTAAAGGTCGGAGGATGAAAACTGCCTTTATTGACTGCAAGCAACCCGCCCATTCCAAGAGATTCTATCTCTTTTTTATGAAAAACAGTGACGTCGTAACCATGTTTTTTGCCGGATTCAACCGCTGCTTTTGCAATATCTTCGGCCTGCAGATAGTTACCAGGAAGATTCACAAGATTTCTGGCCATCTTCTGGCATGAAGCCACAATCTTTCCTTCCGCAGCTCCTTTCTCGATCTCCTCAACCAATCCGGCATCAGCTCTCAGGACAAGTTCGGCAATCTCTTTTGGTTTCCCTGCAGACTTCTTTTTATCCAGTTTGCCGCTTTTCAGGCGATCAAAACGGTAGGAACCGACAGCACAACCCTCCACAAGGGCGGCAGCTAACGTTGCAACACTTTGTCCTGTTGATGCTGCGAGAGTCTCAATGCCGGAACAGTCAACTGCAACTTTTTCAAGTTTCATCTCGACGGCTTTTGAGGCAATGGAAACTGAAGCCTTCCGCCAATCCTCAAGAGTTTTTCCTTCTCCAAGACCAAGCAGTGCAATCCTGACGGCTGCATGCCCTTTGGCTCCTCCATACAAAACAACCACCTCACCGGCTTCGGCTTTGAAATCTTTCAACACCTGGATATCGAATCCCAAGGCCAGAAGCACCTCTTCGGCCTCTTTTTTCAATGCATCACTGCTGAACGGCAGTACAAGGAGATCAGTGGAGACCTGATCAAGAGTATTTTTTATGACTGATATTTTCATCGTGTTACTTGCCAGAGTTGTTAAGTACTTTATTTGTTGCATCATGCTCCCTGAGGAATGCCCTCAGGTCATCAAGTAATACATTCTGAGCCTTGTCGGATGAGAACTGGAAGAGACATCCTGCGGCATTCATGTGACCGCCCCCACCGTATTTTTTGGCCAAATGATTGACATAGATATTACCACGCGACCTGAAACTTGCCTTGGTTCTTCCGTCCTGCATCTCAACAATAAGAACGGCAATTCGCACTGATGGGACACTTAAAAGATAGCGGATAATAAGATCGGTATCAAACAATTTGCTGCCGGTTGCCTTGAGCATATCCTGCGATATGAAAAGCCATGAAATATCGCCGTTATCAAGAATGGAAATAGCGCTCAGGGCAGCTCCAAGAAGTTTCAGCGCCGGAGTTGTCAGTGAGTTGTAAATCCTGTCGTACATTTCGGCAGGGTCAGCTCCCTTGCTTACCAGATCGCCGGCAAGCTGATAGACGTAAGGGGTTGTTTTGGGAAATCTGAACGAACCGGTATCCGTCATGACGGCGACATAGAGTGCTGAAGCAATTTCAGGCGTGAAAAGCTCAAGAGCCAGACGCTCCTGAAGGGCGGAGAGAAAACCATAGACAAGTTCACCTGTGGATGATGCATAGCTTTCGCACACCATGACATCCGTAAAATCTTCCGGTTCAAGATGATGATCAATGCAGACAAGTTTCAGACTGCCGAGTTCTCTGGAAAAACTGACATGAGGCCAGAGCGAACCCATCCTGTCATGCAGATTGGCATCAAGCAGAATAACAACGTCGCAAAGCGAGAGCTCCTGAATAGCCTCTTCGCTTTTGTTATTGAAAACATGTACAGGATAGAGTTTTTTGAGAAACTGGTAATTGGGCGGAACTTCTGTCGGGTTGACAATAGTGACCACCTTCCCAAGCGCCTTGAGTGCCAGTGCAAGGGCAACCTCGCTGCCAAGGCCGTCACCATCGGAGTTTTCATGGGTTGTAATAACAAAATGCTGCCCTTCAAGAAGCTCATCGATGACCGGCGACCATTCCGCGGAATGAAGTGTCCGGCCATACTCAGGTAATATCATTAGTTTGAGATAACTTTAAAAAAGTGAAACTTAATCTATGGCTTTTTTATTCGATGCCAAAAAGAGAGACTTTTCTGTTTTCATGCAGAAAGAGTGCTCTGCGGCAGTATATTTTTCCGGTATAAAGTACTTTATTAAATTGGACAAGCAAAAGAACAAATGAGATGCTCCCTGAACTTTTCATCAGTGACCTTTTTTTTTCACAAATCTATCCCATTTTGATGACCCAGCAGTTACAGAAAAATATAATAGATCTCACCTTCAAAGAGCTGAAGCAAGCTCTGGCGTCCGTGGGTGAACCACCGTTCAGGGCCACCCAGATACATCAGTGGCTCTTCAGCCATCATACGTCAAGCTTTCAGGAGATGACCATTCTCAGTCGTGAGTTACGCAAAAAGCTTGCTGAAATATTTTCGATTCAGCAGCTGCAGCTCATTGATCGTCAGGAGTGTTTTGAAGAGGCTTGCGACAATCCAACAGAAAAAATACTTTTGAAACTGCCTGATAATGAGATGGTGGAAAGTGTTGTGATTGCGACGGCCAACCGTATGACTGCCTGCGTCTCATCACAGGTCGGGTGTCCGCTTCAATGCCCATTCTGTGCTACTGGCAACATGGGTTTCCGGAGGAATCTCAGTGCCGGTGAAATTGTCGGACAGGTTTATGCCCTCGATGACATTGTTTCACAAAAAGATTCCAACAATAAAATCACCAATATTGTCTTTATGGGAATGGGTGAACCGTTGCTGAACACCGACAATGTTCTGGAAGCCATTGATACCCTCAGCACAAAAAATTACAGTTTCTGCCTTTCACAGAAAAAGATAACAATTTCGACGGTCGGGGTAATCCCTGAAATTCAAAGGCTCGCAAGATCAGGCATGAAAACAAAACTTGCCGTCTCGCTTCATGCCGCAAATCAGCAGAAACGTGAATCACTCATGCCCGTTGCTGCACGGCAATATCCTCTGAAAGAACTGGGAAAATCGCTTGCTGAATATACAGAATTGACGGGAATGCCTGTCACGATCGTCTATATGCTCCTGAGAGGAATCAATGATTCTCTGGAGGATGCCCGGATGCTTGCCCGGTTTGCGAGAACCTTTTTATGCAAAATAAATTTGATTGATTACAATTCAATCATTAATATTAAATTCAAGCCTGTTTACAGCTCAGCCAGAGAGGTCTTTCAGCAACACCTCCTGACGTCAGGGCTACATGTCACGGTTAGAAAAAGCTACGGAACAACCATTAATGCGGCATGCGGACAACTGGCAACAAACAGCACACTTAACCCGCAATAATCTATAACCGTCCCAACAATCATGGATTTGACTGAATTGATTCCTTTCAAAAACGAGTTGAACAAAGCGTACTACGGCGTAACAAGCAATGCGACACACACATCGGAACACCCAGTTTTCCATGAACTGAAGGTAAGACGATACGAACAACCCGTCGCTGCAATTTCTGAGTTTATCCTGAGAAAAGTTGATCACTGGGTTGGATGGACGCTGAGAAGCGAAAAAACAGCGGTAGGCGGGATGACCTCCATTCGAGCCGAGGTCACCTCCTTTATTCTCTTCGGCATGAAAATAAATGTCGCTTTCGGACTCATTGAAGAGATCGATCTCAATGGCCGTCCGATCACGACAGTGAATGCCAAGGCTGAAACCCAGATTGAATCCAGAGGCGATCTCGGTGAAAGCCGCAGAGTGATCAGAATGATGATGGGCGCATTGGACTTCGAATTCAGAAAAGAGGCGGTCAAGGAAGAGGACTATCAATACCGATCATTGGATCCAAAAGGAGCTGCTGCTGCATGTCAGCAGATTTTTAATGAGGCCAAGCTCCAGAAAAATCATGTTAAAGTTGAAAGTACCCCGAAGGCCAAAACGATCGAATTCAAAAAAAGAGTACCTGTTCAGACTATCCAGCTTTTGACCTCTTCAAAAAGTCAAGAATCACCCCTCACTTCCGAACCTGTTGCAACTGCTGCTGAACAGAACGGATCATCGGCAGGCATACCTGAAGTGAGTGCGGCGACGGATCAGACAAGAACTTCAAAGCCAAAAATCATGATTGTCACCTCAAAAAAAACCATATAAAATCAGTTTGATGAGAATTATTCTACTGGGAGCACCGGGTGCAGGCAAAGGCACACAGTCAAACTATATTTCAAAATCCCTCGATATACCGCAGATATCGACGGGTGACATGTTGCGTGCTGCAGTAGCAGCTAAGACACTCCTCGGCATCGCCGCAAAAAAAATCATGGATTCCGGCCAGCTTGTCTCCGACGAAATCATTATCGGCCTGGTGAAAGAGCGTCTGACAGAGCCTGACTGCGTCAATGGATGCCTTTTTGATGGTTTTCCCCGTACTCTTCCTCAGGCGGAAGCATTGGGAAAAGACGGTATCCGCATAGACCATGTTGTTGAAATCAATGTGGAAGATAAAGAGATTATCGAACGGATGAGCGGACGTCGGGTCCATCCGGGTTCAGGCAGAACCTATCATGTCCGTTTCAATCCCCCGAAAACAGAGAATGTTGATGATGAAACAGGCGAGCCTCTTGTTCAGAGGGAGGACGATCACGAGGATACCGTCAGAAAACGGCTTGAAATCTATCATGCCCAAACAGCTCCCCTGATCAATTACTATTTGAACTTGTCGAAGAACGGTACCGTAAAAGCTCCGCACTATTACCGAATCGAGGGGAGTGGAAAAGTTGAGGAGATCCGCGACAGGATTCTTGAGGCACTTACAACTTCCTGATACGCTCCAGAAGATCATTCAGTTAAAAAAAAGTCAGTGTCTTATCACTGACTTTTTTCATTCATTGCCATGCATGCACTTATAGTATCAGAAAAATATTTCAGAGGAGACCCTTTTAACGCATTGGTGCCTGACACTCTGGAACACGCTCTCCAGCCGGGATGCATGGTGCTTCTGTCTGCAAGCAAAGGGAATGGCTCTGTTTCAATCGGCTACCTGATCGGCTTCACGACAGAACACATTGAAGAGGTGTCGAGCATAGAGCTCTTAGACGTGCTTTATGACGGACGTCCTGTTCTTAACGCTTCACTTCTGCAGTTGACGGAATGGATGGCGGATTACTATCTCACAAGAAGAGTTGATACGCTGACTGCCGCTCTTCCTGCAGCTGTCAGGACGACGGTTCATGACGTGGTGGAGGTGACCGGTTTTGCCTTGCAAGCAGAAAGCAAGAGAATCATCAATACAAAACTCCGGCGTTCCATCATGCAGATGATGATCATGGAGAAGCGGCTGACTGTGGTCCAGCTTCAGCGACGGCTTGGCAAAAAGCAGCTCTATCGTACCCTGGCGGAGCTTGAACGGGGCGGACATCTGACGCTTACCAAAAAGTTTTCCGCTACAAAACCCAAACAGAAAACAGCTTACCTTGTAAGGAGGACATTGCCGGAACAAGTAGAAGAGAGTCTCAAGGGATCGCCGAAGCAGCTTGAAGCCTTCAAAATGCTCACTTCACTCGACTTTACTCCTGCTTATGCCGAAACCACAGGAGCCTCAAGGGAAACCCTAAACGCTCTGGTGAAAAAAGGGTTGGTTGAAAAGATTCAGATAGAGATTTCAAGCAACTTCGCAACCGGTTTTTCAGAAAAACCTCAAGCACCTAAAACCCCGACAGTTAGCCAGAAACAAGCTCTTGACCTGCTGGTCGGCGCATTTGAAAAGCAGCAGTACAACACTTTTCTCCTGCACGGGGTGACCGGAAGCGGAAAGACCCTGATCTATATCGAACTGCTCAAAAAAGTTCTTGCCGCAGGAAAAACCGCGATTGTGCTCGTTCCTGAAATTGCCCTGACTCCACAGACTGCCGGTCGGTTCCGTGAGCATTTTCATGACGAGATCACCATCATGCACAGCGCCATGAGCAACCAGGAAAAATATGAGGCGTGGCATAGCCTGCAGCTTGGTAAAACAAAGATCGCCCTTGGCGCCCGTTCAACCATTTTCGCTCCTCTCGACAATCTCGGCGCCATCATTGTGGACGAAGAGCATGACGGCGCTTACAAGCAAGACCGTAATCCACGCTATAATGCAAGGGATACTGCGGTCATGAGAGCCATGTACAGCGGCGCCATCTGTGTGCTCGGATCGGCGACCCCATCGTTTGAATCATACAGCAACGCCATTAACGGCAAATACACGCTGATCAATCTGCCTGATCGCGTTGACGGCGCCACCATGCCCCGCATCAGCTTGATCTGGATGAGAGAGTGTCCAAAAGCTTCCGCCTCAATTTCTGAACTGCTCTATCGCCAGATTGCCCTTCGCCTTGAAAAAAATGAGCAGGTCATTCTTCTGCAGAACAGACGGGGATTTGCGGGAAGCATCTTCTGCCTGTCATGCGGCCACATACCGGTCTGCCAGTTCTGTTCCATTCCCTTAGTCTACCATGCAGCCCAGAACCATCTCCGCTGCCACTACTGCGGCCATACTGAAAGCTACACTGCTTCATGTATGAAATGTTCGTCGACCGACCTTTTTTTAAAAAGCAGCGGCACCGAGCGCATCGAAGAAGAGCTTCACGCCCTTTTTCCTGAAGAAAAAATCCTGAGGATGGATGTCGATACCACAACCACCAAAGGCTCGCACGGTCGTATTCTCAAAGAGTTTCACGACAGAAAAGCTCGCATCCTCCTCGGCACACAGATGGTGGCAAAAGGGCTCGACTTTCCGGCAGTCACCCTTGTAGGAGTTCTTATGGCCGATATCGGACTCAACATTCCAGACTTCAGAGCTTCGGAGCGCACCTTTTCCCTGCTCACCCAGGTAGCGGGACGCGCGGGACGATCTTCAATGCCGGGGGAGGTCTACTTCCAGGTTTTCAACAAGGAGAGCGATGTTTTTACTGCCCTGTTGCAGGGAAAGGAGAGCTATAAAAAGTTTTTTCTTGAGGAGACCGCCATAAGAAAAGAGCTTCGCTATCCACCGGCATCACGGCTCATCAAATTTGAATGCACGTCGACGGATGAAAAACAGGCTGAAGCCGCCGCTCTCTGCTGCAGGGATACCCTTATACAGCAACTTCCGCAAGAGAGAGGCATTGTCCTCGGACCGGCACCTGCTGGTATTGCAAAAATCAGAAATCGTTACCGATACCATGTTCTGGTTAAACTTTTCCACGGCAAGCTCTCTCCCCTGTTCATCAAACATATAAGCGACGACATTACAAACCGTTTCCGATCTTCAGAGCTGGCATTCACGGTCGATGTCGATCCTTTGAAC
>CAIPYV010000090.1 GCA_903869365.1 uncultured Chlorobiaceae bacterium | reverse complement strand
TATCATACCGGGTAAATTTGCAATACCAACCACTGTCGCCGGAAATCATCCGAAATGAACTGGTGCATGTGCAGCAGAGTATCCTCATCCACAAGACTAATGGAAACCGGTATGGTATCCCGTCTAAACCCACCCTGCACGCCCAGAAAATCTATCAGGTCATGGGTAAAAAACTCAGTGCAACACCGTTTTTGATGTAATAATGCTCTTTTGAATTACTGCATTGTAGTGCCTTGTTTTAAAGGCACACCCCCGTCTTTATTGGGTTTGCAGGTTTTCATGTATGAAGTCAGGAACAAGAGAAAGTAAAAGAAAAAACAAGGACAACAAAAGTCGCTAAAGCATTATAAAAATATAAAATAGGAGAAAATCGGAAAGTATAAGAAAACAACTTCACTTCCCAATGCAGAAGCGGTCGAAAATCACGTTCAGGATCTCTTCGTTAACCACCTTGCCAGTGACTTCACCCACATACTCAAGCGCGGAACGAAGTTCAAATGCAATGAGCTCGGTACCGGAACAGGTGGTGATGAGTTGCTGTGCATTGTCGAGAGCATCTGAGGCATTTCGGAGCGCTTCATAGTGGCGCAGGCTGGTGACGAGAACACTTGCTTCTTGCAGTTTGTCAAGCCCTTCCACCATCGTGCCCATGCGACGCTTAAGCTCCTCAACCCCCTCTTTTTTCGCAGCTGAAATACCGCACACTTCGCAACCGGTCTCTCCACGAAGCTGCTGCTGCCTTTCGGTGCTCTCGTTTGTCAGATCGGTTTTATTGGCAACCACAATCATGCGGGCATTGCTGTAATGCTCACGGAAACCAAGGATCTGGGGAACTTCATCAAGATAGTTCTCACAGCTTATATCGAGAAGGTAAAGAATCAGGTCAGCCTCGGATATTTTTCTGTAACTGCGGCGGATGCCTTCGTGCTCGATATCGTCACTCCCTTCACGAAGCCCTGCCGTATCAGTGAGTCGGAACATGGTTTTTTCGTAAAGAAAGCACTCCTCAATATAATCGCGTGTCGTACCGGGCATGTGGCTCACAATAGAGCGCTCTTCGCCAAGCAAGACATTAAGCAAGGTCGACTTGCCGGCATTCGGCCTGCCGGCTATCACTGTTGCAACCCCTTCCTTCATAAGCCGCCCCTGCTGGTAGGAATCAACAAGGCGGCGAAGCTCTGCCTGCAGAATATTGAGCTCTTCCTGGAGCAGCGTGCGACTCTGAAACTCAACATCCTCCTCGCTGAAATCAAGCTCAAGTTCCAGTAATGCACAGGAGCGCAAAAGCTCTTCACGCATGGCATCCAGGCGCAGAGAGAGCGTACCCTGCATCTGCGTTGCTGCAGTCCGGAATGCTGACTCCGAACGGGCATGAATCATCTCGCCGATAGCCTCAGCCTGCAGGAGATCAATGCGCCCATTCAGAAATGCGCGCCGGGTAAACTCTCCGGGTTCAGCTAACCGGCACCCTTCGTCAAGCAGAACCTGCAGAATATGTTTGACAACAACCGGCCCTCCATGGCAGCTAAACTCAACCATATCCTCCATGGTAAACGAGTTCGGCGCACGAAACACCAGGGCGACCACTTCATCTATCAGCCCTTCACGGTCATAGACAATCCCGAAATGCGCTCTAAACCCTTTTGACTGCGAAAACAGAAATGCAGGATTACTCTTTTTACGGAACACCCTCTGGGCTATGGCAAAAACTCCCCGGCCACTTATTCGAACAACAGCGAGTGCGCCAATACCAACCGGTGTGGCAAGAGCGGCAATCGGTTCACCCTGTTCGGGCTGTAAGCGTGGTGTAGACATAGTGGAAACCTCTGTTTCTGGGTTTTATCGAAGTATAAGGAATACCATCAAGAAAGAGTAACTTCAGAGTCACCTTGAAAGATAATGAACAACACCCATTGACCTATGCCTGAACAACGTTCGATAGAGCAGTTAAAAGCCGAGATAATCGCCCAGAAAGAGAGAACTCTTCAGGAACAGTTCGAACGGGTACTGAGCCTTGTAAAAGTTCTGAGGCAGGAGTGCCCCTGGGACAGGAAACAGACTCCTGAATCGCTGGCCCATCTGCTGCTCGAGGAGAGTTACGAACTGGTTCACGCCATCGACCAGCATGATGAAATTGAACTGAAAAAAGAGATTGGCGATCTTTTTCTGCATCTCTCTTTTCAGGTGTTGCTCAGCGAGGAGAGAGGAACATTTACGTTTGCCGATGTTTTCGAAGCTCTCTGCCACAAGCTCATCAGCCGCCACCCCCATGTGTTCAGCGATGCAGTAGCCGACACCGAACTGGAAGTGCTGAAAAACTGGGAAAACCTGAAGCTTAAGGAAGGTCGCCAGAGCCTGCTCGACGGAGTACCGAACTCCATGTCTGAACTTCTGCGGGCCTACCGCGTGCAGAAAAAAGTAGCTGGCGTAGGCTTCGACTGGCCCAGCGACGAGGGCGTCCTTGATAAACTTGCCGAAGAGATCGAAGAGTTGAAAAATGCAGCAAGCAAAGAAGAAAAGGAAGATGAGTTCGGCGACCTGCTCTTCACCATTGTCAACTACAGCCGATTCCTTGGCGCAAACCCTGAAGACTCCCTCCGGAAAGCAACCAACAAGTTTATAGACCGCTTTCAGAACATTGAAAAAAAAGTGCAGGCCTCAGACCGGAACTGGCCAGAGTATACCCCCGAAGAACTTGATGACCTATGGAAGCAGGCGAAGGAACAATAATCCATGGCTATGCCCCTTCCAGAAATCCCCCTGCAGCTTTAAAGTATGCTTCATTTGCCCGGTGACCTCCAGTGAACTCACTGGTAACAAACGCGATACCGCTATCCTGAAGCCTTGCAATATCGCATTCATACCGCTCCTGAGAATAAAGCCTGTCACGGTTGCCTCGAGCAAGATGCACCCTGCCGATATGATCGTTCACAGCAAGTTCAGGCGGAATGTCGCCACCAAGAAGCATGACATGTTCTGCCCGATGACGGCCAAGCAGTGCCGCACGACAAGCCATGCCGGTACCCTGCGAAAAGCCATGAAAGCAAAGGGTGTCGTTCACAGGATAGAGTACTCTGATACGCTCAATGACGGCATCGACATAGCGCACATTCTCTTCGATATGCTGGTCGCGATCTCGCGTGGTCATCCAGCTTGCTCCATGAATGCCTGCAGGGGTGTCGATGTAATGAAGTGCTTCGATGGAGCAGCAGAACCAGCGTTCAGCGCCGGGAATGGAACAAAGCAGGTTGAACTCATCCTCTGCCGTCTGACCGTAACCGTGAAACCCCGCAAGAAGCGGGGCAGCACCGGAGTCTGATGGTGGCCGAAGAAGGTACCGCCCGCTTAGAGAACTCTGAATGATACCTTCCTGCATAACAGCCTATTGAGATCAATTACAATTCCAGAAGTTTCAAAATTCCCCTGAGCGGAATCCCTGCCCAGTCAGGACGGTTGTTGAGCTCGTAATTCAGTTCATATACCGCCTTGTTCATCAGATAAGCCCGCATCAGGTGCTCTCTCTGTATCGGCTCTTGAGGCACAATGTCGCTCCCCCTGGTTTTTTCGAAATAACTGTCAAGAAAATGCTGTCCGACATAGAAGCTCCAGCGGTCAGCCCATGGCGCAAGGGAATGGCACTCTTCGGCACGGAAAACCGATTGGGTTTTCTGCAGTACATTGAATGCCGCATAGTCAAACGAGCGGAGCATGCCTGAGATATCCCTGAAAACTGAGCGCTTGATCTTGCGTTCAGAAACGGGTCTGGCCGGTTCTCCCTCAAAGTCAATGATAACAAAGTCCTTGCCGGTAAAGAGCACCTGACCTAAATGATAGTCACCGTGAATCCTGATTTTCAGGGTATCGATTTTCTCCCGTCTGATCGGGTCGAACTGCTGCAGAATCACTTTCTGCTTCTGCAGAAGAAGAGAACAAAGCTCCTGCTGCTCGGCAGGCAGTGAGTGGATGATTTCACGGATAAGAATCACGGTGCGTTTAACCTGTTCGCACATTGCCTGATAAATTGAACGCTGGTAAAGCGTCGTGAATGCTTCTGGAGCAAACGCCGGATCACTGTCAAGCGAAGCAAGTGAAAGATGCATTTCGGCGGTCCGCTCAGCAAGCTTTTCAATCATCCCAAGGTATGCTTCACCAAGCAACTCATGCATGAGTTGAGGAATCTGCACAGGGTTTCCGCTGAGTAGCGGAAGCAGAGGAAGAGAGATACCTGTATTGAGTTTGGCCAGGACATCATCATAGTAGCGCTTCACATGGCCGAGTGAGAGCTGCCAGGCATCACCTTCATTTTTCACATAAGTCTGCAGAATACCGAGCGAATAGCGGTTGACTCTACCCTGGTCATAGTTCAGTGAACCAAGATAGCTCGGCAGGTTTTTAAAGGTAGTTCCGGTGCTCAGTGCACTGCACATTTCAACTTCAGGAGATATCCCGATTTCGATTCGGCGATAAAGCTTGAAACAGAGATCCTTGTGGAACCTGATCGAGGTGTTCGTCTGTTCAATGCCCATAAGGGAAGGCTCTGACTCTCGACCGTTGCTCTTTTCAATGACAGAATCAAGAGCAGCTGCTTTCAGTCCGGAAACAAGCCCAGACTTGCCCTGCCAACCCTCTTTCCCCGTTACAAGGCTGAAAAGCTGACTGAGAAAGCGGTTATCAAACGTAGCATCGCAGAGATAGTATTCATCCCCACCAACAACAACACGGGCAATGACCCGTTTAAAGAAGTTGTCGTCAGAGGAACTGAGTGCCGAAATCGGCGAAAGAGAGACCGGAAGCTGATAGAGTTCGTTTTCACCGCTTGAGTAACGCACTTCTGTCATCAGCAGCTTTGCCTGATCCATGCCGGCGACAGGTACCGTATCAACAAGAGAGATACGCATGATATTTCGAGCTTTGCCGCCGAACCATCTGCTGGCCTTGTAATATTCAGGCAGAACATTGGTCTCTAACAATTCACGGCTTCTTCCGGCAAAAAGGCTCTGCCAGCGGGAGACATTGGCAACCGGTTTTTCGAGCGAACTGCGTGAAGCGGTATCCTCGGTATCCTTGACAAGCTTCAGCCAGAAATAGCCAAAGGCACCGAGTGCGACCATGTAAGGAGCTTTCCGGATTTTCGGGAAGCGGTTCATGCTGAATACCTCTTCGGGAATATACCCTTCAAACACTGAGAGGTCAATCATGACCGCCTGGGCATTTCTCGAAAGATTGATGACCACAAGCATGGTTTCATCCTCATAGCGACGGATAAAGATAAGCGCCTTGGGGTTACTGACCTGCAGAAACTCGATAGTGCCGCGATTGAGTGACTTGTAGCGACGGGCTGTGGAAATGGCATGACGCATCCACCAGAGCAGGGAGTTGACATTGCTTTCCTGCACCTCAACGTTCAGTGCTTCATAATGGTATTCAGGGTCGATGATGACAGGCAGCAGAAGCTGCTGGGGATTGGCGCGCGAAAAGCCGGCATTGCGATCGGAGTTCCACTGCATCGGGGTACGCACACCATCACGGTCGCCAAGATAGTAGTTGTCACCCATACCGATCTCATCTCCGTAGTAGAGTACCGGCGTTCCCGGCAGGCAAAGAAGCATGATGTTCATCAGCTCAATCTTGCGTCGATCGTTGTTCATCAGTGGCGCAAGACGGCGGCGGATGCCAAGATTGATGCGGGCCTTGGGGTCGTTCGCATAAACCCTGCGCATATAGTCACGCTCCTCGTCCGTCACCATCTCAAGGGTAAGCTCATCATGGTTGCGCAGAAACGATGCCCACTGGCACCCTTCAGGTATTTCAGGTGTCTGGTCAAGAATATCAATAATGGGAAAACGATCCTCGGTGGCAAGGGCCATATACATCCTTGGCATCAAAGGAAAATGAAAGTTCATGTGACACTGGTCGCCTTTGCCGAAATAAGCTGCGGAATCTTCGGGCCACTGATTGGCTTCGGCAAGCAGCATACGGTTCGGGTAATGCTCATCAACGTATGAACGCAGCTTCTTCAGATACTCGTAGGTCTGGGGAAGGTTTTCGCAATTGGTGCCCTCGGCTTCATAGAGATAGGGAACAGCATCAAGCCTGAGTCCGTCAACGCCCATGCCGAGCCAGAAGTCAAGCACATCGAAAAGTGCCTGATGCACTTCAGGATTTTCAAAATTCAGATCGGGCTGGTGATGAAAGAAGCGATGCCAGAAATACTGACCGGCAACCGGATCCCACGTCCAGTTGGAAGCCTCAAAATCCTGAAAAATAATACGGGTTTCAGAGTACTTGTTCGGATCGTCGTTCCAGACATAGAAATTCCGCTCAGGCGAACCGGCAGGAGCTTTTCTCGCGCGCTGGAACCATGCGTGCTGATCAGAAGTATGGTTCACCACCAGTTCAGTAATAACTTTCAGGCCACGACTGTGAGCCTCATTAAGAAACTCTTTAAAATCTTCCAGAGTGCCGTAATCGGGATTAACAGTCATATAGTCAGCAATGTCGTAGCCATCATCACGCAACGGCGAAGGATAAAAGGGAAGCAGCCAGATGGCTGTAACACCGAGGCTTTCCAGATAACCGAGCTTCTGGCGCAATCCTTGAAAATCTCCAATGCCGTCATTGTTGCTGTCAAAAAATGTCTTGACATGCGCTTCATAAATGATGGCATCTTTGTACCAGAGTTTTTCGGGTTGATACATGATAAATATGGTCAGTTAGGGATAAAGTGAATATTGATAATAAGTTATCCTGAAAATAAACATCAGGTGAGCGTTATCCTGAAGATATGCGCAGGCATGATCCCCGGATTTACTGCTACATAGTTCCATTCACCATTCCAATCATAGTGAATGCCAGTGAGCAGATCCTCGACCTTAAACGGATAATCGTGCGCAAGATTGAACAGCTCAAGGGGGAATCGGAGCCAGCCCACCTGGGTATTCGAAGAATCAAGACTGACAACTGCAAGAATAATATTACTGCCATCATCGGAGCGCTTGACATATCCCATCAATTGGTCATTTTCCTGACCCGGCGAAGCTTCGATGCGGACAAAAGTAATATCATTGGTCTGCTGAAGAGCGGCATTCTCCTTTCTGATCCTGTTGATACGTGTAATCTCAGCCCTGATATTACCGGGCCGATCGAGATCCCACTGTTTGATTTCATACTTTTCGGAATCAAGATAGTCCTCCTTGCTTCCGTAAACAGGAATATGCTCGCAAAGCTCGTAAGCCGGGCCATACATCCCGTAGTTCGATGAAAGAGTTGCCGCAAGCACCAGTCGGATAATAAACCTGCTTCTATCACCGCCTTGAAATTCATGATGAAGGATATCAGGTGTATTCGGCCAGAAATTAGGGCGCATGAAATGCTTCAGTGGTGATGAAGTAAGCTCATTCAGGTACTCTTGAAGCTCATGCTTGGCATTGCGCCAGGTAAAATAACTGTAGGACTGACTGTAGCCCACCATGGCCAGCCTGGCCATTAATTTCGGCCTGGTAAACGCCTCGGCAAGCAAGACGGTATCAGGATGCTCCGCCCTGATCGACGCAATAACCCACTCCCAGAAAGGAAACGCCTTGGTATGAGGATTATCAACACGGAAAATTTTCACACCCTTGTCAATCCAGAACAGAAAAATACTTTTCAGCTCAAGCCAGAGATTCTGCCAGTCGGCTGATTCAAAATCAATGGGCAGAATATCCTCATATCGTTTTGGCGGATTTTCAGCAAACTGCACCGTTCCGTCAGGACGCCACTTGAACCACTGCGGATGTTCCTTGACATAAGGATGATCAGGTGAACATTGAAAAGCGATATCGAGGGCCACAGAAATACCGTGCTCCTCCGCTGAAGCTACAAAAGCAGTAAAGTCCTTGATGGTGCCAAGTTCCGGATGAACGGCCTTATGCCCGCCATCCTTGTTGCCGATAGCCCAGCAGCTTCCCGGATCGTCCGGAGCGGCAACAAGAGCATTATTCTTGCCCTTGCGCTTGGTATAGCCTATCGGATGAATGGGCGGCAAATAGATAACGTCAAACCCCATACCTGCAATCAGAGGCAGAAGCCGTTTACAATCGTTGAACGTCCCGTGTTTACCGGGCAGGGTACTCCATGAACGAGGAAAAAGCTCATACCAGGCACTGCATCCGGCCTTTTTCTGCTCAACCGTCAATCCGAGCACTTTTTCATAGACGGTAGCGTGTGCCTTATCGGGATACATGCCCATGAGCTGTTCGAGATTTCCATCAAGCGCAGCAGCGGCCGCCTCATCCCTCTCCTGCGATCGAAGAAGAGCCGTGTATGCGGTAAGCTTCGCAGCATCAGCTTGTCCAGCTCTTGCAGCTCCGTCGTCGACAAAGATAGCCCCGATCTGAAGGTCAAGCGAAACATCCTGACCAACCTCGATCTTTTTGGCCAGTCCCTTCTGCCACGTGAGAAAATGATCAACCCACGCTTCAATCGTATAGTCATAGATGCCTGGAGCCCCAACGGCAAACGAGCCTTGCCATCGGTCATTACCTTGCGACGCCATCGGAGAGCGCTGCCACTCCGTTCGACCGGCAGGCCGGAAACAGAGTTCAGCACAAATTGTATCGGCACCATCAACAAAAATATCTGCCTCAACAACAAGACGCTCTCCCTCTACTGCTTTTGCAAAGTACTTACCCCCGTCAAGTTCGGGAGAAACATTTTCGATAACAACGCGTTGACGGCCATCAAGCTGTTGATCGCTATAATGGGGAACTGCCCGTCTGAATGTATGATTCATCTTCAGGATCTATCTAATTGGTGCCCGGGGTGATTCGGGTCATTGTTCTGCCAGCACTAAACGAAGCGTAAACAGTTCCGGTAGGGCTCCCTGTTTTTTTTCACAGAAAGGAAAATATGAAAACTCCATTACTTTTTTACTCAGATACTCTTCTAATTTCAAAGGCTCCATTAAAACTTAAACATTGATACCCTTTTTGATTTCTCCTGAAAAAAATTGTTCTTTGAGAGTGCTTATTCCATGTTATTGTCAACAACCAGCAGATACAACAATGTTTGAACCACAAAAAGAAAGACTGCAGGAGATTCATCGTCGCCTCGAACAGTTACGGGGGTATCTTTGACGTCGATCAACGCAAAGAAAAAATCTATGACCTTGAAAAAATCTCAACCGATCCAACCTTCTGGAACGACCAGAAAGAGGCTCACAAAATATTAAAAGAGCTGAACGAACATAAGTCATGGAGCGATGGATACGATAAAATAGCCAGGCATGCCGCCCTATGTCAGGATGAACTCGACATTGCCTCGGAACTTGAAGACGAATCCTTCACTGATGAGCTCACAACCGCCATAACATCAATTGAGCACGACATCGCAGCCATCGAGTTTAAAAACATGCTCTCAGGCAAGGATGACGCCGGCAATGCCCTCATCACCATTCATGCCGGAGCAGGCGGAACAGAAGCACAGGACTGGGCGGAAATGCTCTATCGTATGTATATGCGGTGGGCTGAACGCAAAGGATTTAAAATCTATACCGACGACTACCAGGAAGGCGACGGTGCCGGCATCAAAACCGCAACTCTCGAAATAGAGGGCCCTTACGCCTACGGGTATCTGAAAGCTGAAAACGGCGTTCATCGGCTGGTACGAGTCTCTCCTTTCGACGCGAACGCCAGACGTCACACCTCCTTTGCCAGCGTCTTCACCTACCCCGAAGCACCTCCCGACGTTGAAATCGACGTTCGCAAAGAGGATCTCGAACTCTCAACATTCCGCAGCGGAGGCAAGGGGGGCCAGAATGTCAACAAGGTTGAGACTGCCGTACGCATAAAGCATATCCCGTCAGGAATTGTTGTTGGCTGCCAGGAAGAGCGTTCACAGTTCCAGAACAGGGAACGTGCCATGAAAATGCTGATGGCCCAGCTCTACCAGCGTCAGCGTGACGATGAAGAGGCAAAAAAGCGGGAAATCGAAGGCAAAAAGAAAAAAATCGAGTGGGGGAGCCAGATTCGCAGCTATGTGCTTGATGACCGGAGAATTAAAGACCACAGAACCAATTATGAACGGTTCGATGTCGAAAACGTCCTTGACGGAGACCTTGACGAATTTATGGAAAAATATCTCTCCGAATTCGGCGACTGATGTCAAACTCTCAGAACACATCGATCCTCCGTATCGGCATCATAACCGATATTCACTTCTCAACAACAACCGAACCTGCGGCAGCCATGACCACTGCCGCAGACCTTCGATCATGCCTCGAAAACTGCTCCAATAACCGTGTTGATTTTCTGCTGCAGCTCGGTGACCTGATCAAAGGAAGTGAAGAACATAACCAGGATGAACTCCTGCAGGCCAACGCTATACTCAAAGAGTTTACTGGAACCATCCACCATGTCATCGGCAACCACTGCCTTGCCGTACAGAGAAAACAGCTGCTGAACGCTCTTGGCCTGCAGGCCCCAAGTTATTCATTTACCGCAAAAGGGTTTCGTTTTATCGTGCTTGACGGCATGGATGTATCAATACAGTATGAACCGGAAACTCCTGAAGACCGTCAAACCCTTGCATACTTCCTCGCGCAGCCGGAAAAACACAACTACTGCGGAGCCGTGGGCCTTCGCCAAAAGATATGGCTGAAAAATGAACTTGACAGCGCAGAACGCGGGGATGAAAAAGTAATGATGATCTGCCATTTCCCGCTGCTCCCCGAAACAACCGACTCTAAACACGGCCTCCTCTGGAACCATCAGGAGATAGTCGATATCCTTGCATCCTACACCGCTGTCAAGGCTTGTCTCAGCGGCCACTATCATTATGGCGGCTATGCGCTACAAAACGGCATACACTTTGTTGTCCTTCCGGCATTCATAAACCGGCACGAACACCCCGATTTCACCTGCGGCACCGTGGAACTCCGAAGCAATCGTATGGTGATCCGCAATCAGAACAAAAAAGTCATCTACGATCTTGCACTCCATTGACCTTTTCCATTTTATTGATGAGCGCGAAGTATAACATCTATACGGTTATAAAATCCGGTCGAGCGCCGCGACAATGCGTGCGGCAGCAGCTCCATCCCATTTTTCAGGAATTTTTGATCGGTTTGATTCGTGCTTCTGCTTTCCATGATGAAGGATATCGTGGACGCGACTGATAATATCTTCCTCATCGAGACCGACAAGAACATTGGTGCCAATTTCTATAGTCACAGGGCGAGACGATGACTCCATCATCGTGAGACAGGGCACATTCATAACCGTAGCCTCCGACTGAAGCTCTTCAAGATCAGTCAGAAGCATCGCAGCATCACGGAGCACCAAAAGCAATCCGGCATAGGTCAGCGGTTCAACAACCTTCAAATTCTCTATCTCACTCAACGCACTGCCCAAACCATACTGCATGAGAAGATCATCAAACACGGTACACTTCGGAAGGATAACGGTACTCTTGCCGGAAATATCCTTAAGAAGCCTGAGCATCATTTCCAACGGCTCTTTTCTGGTGAAATGACCTTCGGGATTCAGGAGCACCAGAGCGTAAGTCTTCGGACGAAAACCATGAGCTCTGGATACCGGCAGTTTGTTTGCCTGCTCCATCAATTTGACAAGGCTGTCGATTGAAAGGTTGCCAGTAAAAATGACCTTTTCATCAGCTACCCCCTCATTGATCAGGTTGTACTCACCACTGTGTTCGCTGACAAAGTGATATTCGGCCATGGCATCAATGGCAATACGGTTGATCTCTTCACTATCCGAACGATCATAGCTCCTCAGCCCTGCATCAACCGCGGCAACCGTCATGCCAAGCTTTGCAGCAGTCATGGCCGCTCCAAGCGCAGCATTATCGTTTCCGCACACCATGACAAGATCCGGTTGTTCACTGATGAGAATTTTTTCAATCCCGGTCAAGACAGCAGCAAGTTGTTCAATCGGAGAGCCTTGCGGCAACGAAACAACAATGGAATGCGCAGCTTCTTCAAGCCCAAAGCAAGCTGCAAGATCGCTGCTGATCGGTTCACCACCTTCCATGACAGCAAAAAGTGCCAGCGGCTGATAAGCCTTATGATTGTTCAATACATCATATAAAGGGGCAAGCAAAAGATTGCCTGGCCTGCCGCCAGCAACGAGGAGTAATTTTTTCACAGTAAAAACAAAGCTTTGTTACATTATTACAAGAAACACTTTCCCGAGACGCCATCAATTATGTTCCGCAATGCGAAAAGTCATATCCGTTACGTTATTCACCGCCACACTTCTGGCGCTTTATAGCTTCATACTCCCGGTACTGAACCATAATACACTCCAGGCGGAAAAAAAGAAAATTATTCTCCAGCACGCCGATATCATCGAAGGTGGCGAGACTGAAACCGGGTCATACCGTTCTGTCATCGGCAATGTGCTCTTTCTGCACGATAACTTGACGCTGAAATGTGACCGCGCCACCAGTTATGAGCAGGAAAACAAAATCGTGCTTACTGGAAACGTCCACATGACCGATAAGAGTGTTGAAATTTTTGGTGAAAATGGAGTCTACTACATCGATCAGCAAATTGGAGAATTAAACGGCAACGTCCATGGCAGGATGCTCGACAACTCCCTTGTCGGCAAATCGAAAAAAGCTGTGGTCAATAAAATAACCAGTCAGATATGGCTCAACGACGACGCTATTGCCTGGCATAACCGGCAGCAGATCAGCGGGGACACTATCCTTTTGCATCTCAAGGAACTCGATGCAGGCGGAAAACGCAGATGTATTGATGAAATACAGGTACGAGGCAATGCTTTTTTTGCAGCCCGGGACACCCTAACCCTTTCCCCTATGGTCTATGATCAATTCAGCGGAAAAAATATAGTTATTCTGCTCAACGATAACTCAAAGATCACTGGCATTACCCTTTCCCACCAGGCCGAAAGCCTCTACCACCTCTATGGCAATGATCGGAAACCTTCAGGCATCAACTATTCCAGCGGAGATATGATCCGGATGTTCTTCACCGGCGGCATTCTGAAAAGGGTAAAAGTGAGCGGAAATGTCGAAGGGAAGCAATACCCCGAGAACTTCCGTGGTGACAAAAAAATTAATCTGTCAAAATTTGTCTGGAGAGAAAAGGAAAATCCGTTTCAACAGCAGAAAAGCCTCCCCTGATCGGAAGGCCTTTCACTGAAATCTATTTTGCCAGTGGACAGGTCGGACATGAAGTTGTTGAGCAGGGAGCAGGAGCCGCAGGAGCAGAATCTTTTTTGCTTGGGTTATAGTCTGTTTTGTAAAACCCTGATCCCTTCAGCACAAATCCCCCCTCACCACTAATCACACGCTCAAAGCTCTCCTTTTCACATTTTGGACATATTGTCAAAGAATCATCGGACATTTTCTGAACAATTTCAAGTTCATTCCCGCAATTGTTACAACGATACTGATAGGTCGGCATATCTCTATTTCTCCTTGATTAATCTCTTTCTTACTGTTATTGTTCGTTAAGGTATATAATTTTTTTTCCAGAAATAAAAAAGCTGAAGCCGTGATCGTCAAAACCCGGGCTGTGATATTACGAGAAATCAAATACCGTGATCAGTCCAAAATTTGTTCTCTTTACACCAGTGAGTTTGGTAAAATTTCAGTGATCATCAAAAGCGTACGGAACCCGAAAAACAAGCTTTCCGGATTGTTCAGCGCAGGTAATGTTGTCGATCTGGTGCTCTATAAAAAAAACAATCGCGACATTCAACTTGTCACGGATGGTAACCTTATTTTAAGCCCGATGGTTCCCGCTCCTGACCTTGATCGATTCGCTATCCTGTACAGGATCATCGACCTTGTACGGCATGCAACAGAGGGTAATGAAAAAAACCTGTCGCTTTTCACATTGCTGTCAGGAACGCTTGAAGAGCTTTACTCAAACAGGATCGATTTCCAGCAGCTCTATACCTGGTTCCTGTTGCACTTTGTCTCGCTGCTTGGCTTTCAGCCCTCCCTTCGTTTCTGTGTCCTGAGCGGAAGGGAACTCATGCCCGCCGTTGAATCGATGAAGCTGACAGAACTCTATTTTGTCATGAACCCCGGTGGACTTGCCCTTCCCGGAGCGTCAGGAGAGAGCAGTGCAAAAAAACAACTCATCCCCTTGCGTCTTGCCATCCTGTTACGCACCCTCGCCTCAACGCGCCTTCCTTCCGGAAACTCAATCAAGGCCGATCCCGCAGACATTGAAACACTCTGGAATCTGCTTCAGGACTATTGTTCCCTCCATTTTGGTCATGCAAGGCCAAGCAAAAACCTCTCCATCATCTCACAACTCCTTTTGGAATAACTCAAGCCATTTTCTCCTCTTTCCCTCTTGAAGATGAGCCCCAACCAGCGTCATCAACGACGCTTAGCACTCAGTCCTGATACACCACCGGATCCGGTAAGTCGATCATGGGATTGAGACGAACCGCAAGAGAGAACAGATAGGGGTAATCCTCCTTGAGATGCTGCATATAGAGGATCCATTCCCGGATCAGATGACCGAAAACCCGCTTGATGTCGCCATTGATGTGTTCTTTGTCGCTCGGAGGAATACGGTCGAACGACTCCCTGGCCCCGAGTTCTTCAACGATATGAAACGCTGCCCAGAGAAGGTCAGTAAAATTTTCATGCTCAAGCAGATTCTGGTTTTCCAGCAGGCTCAGAAGGAAGCTCCGTTTTCCCACCATGAACTGCTTCAGGCAGGGGAGAGCGTCACTATCGATGCTGATACTGACGCTGCTTCGGCGCAGATACTCGAGCGCCCCTTCAAAATCCTGTTTTTTCCATGATCCGGTCATACGCAGGCGGGTTTTCAGCTCCTCGCTTCCGACCACGTGTTCCGACAACTCTTTCAACAGGCGATTGCCGAATTCACTGAAAAAGACACCGATGACCATGTTCAGTTTTCTCATGACCGACTGGCGCTCCCTTTCCCTGAGCACCCTTTCGAAGAGGAGTGTGACGACAATGATGTAAATGGGCAGAAAGGCGAGATTGCCGAGAAAGCTGACTGATATTTCCCTCAAGTTGCTGAAAATGCTGAAATCAAGACCATAAAGGACCAGCGAGATGGTAAAAAGGGCGGACACCGTCCACCCCTTGTTCATAAACAATTTATTAAACATGAACACCCCTTATGTTAACCGGAACCAGACACCATCAAATACCTTGCCTAAGAAACAAACAGGCAAACACATTTCATCGTTCGCTAGCCCCAGCTCGGCATACATAATGTTCAAAATTCTGTGGTGCCCCCGTTGACAGCCTTTTTTTTCGGCAGAGTAATAACCACACGTGTCCTGTTCATAGGAGTGCTTTCGATCTTGATATCCCCGTTCATCTCCTTGATGATTCCGTAGCTTATCGAAAGACCAAGTCCAGTGCCTTTTCCCGACTCTTTGGTGGTATAGAAAGGATGCATGATGTATTCAATATGTTTTTCACTGATCCCTATCCCGGTATCCTCCACGCTTACGGTAACGGAACCGTTGTCATGAAATGATCGTATCTGGATTTTCATTTCAAAAGCCGACTGACTGATCTGCTTCCGCTCTTCAAGAGCATCGATGGAGTTTCTGATCAGGTTTAAAATGACCTGCTCAAACTTGTAAATATTACCGGTAACGGTAAACCGCTCCGCTTCATGCTTGAATTCAAGAAGGATTGAGCGGTGTTTACATTGCTCCGAAACCATCAGGAGGGCATTACTGATGCTTTTATTGATGTTGACAACCGAAGAGATGTAGTTATTGTCGGTGCTCGAAAACGAGCGGATATTATCAATAATGGTCTGAACCCTGATGATGTTCTCAAAAATTTTGTCAGACGTTGTTTTTATCTCCTTTTTGCAGCTCCAGTCATTTTTTGAAGCATTCATCAGCAGTTTATCAACGACAAGACCGATATTATTGATTGGCTGATAGATCTCATGTGCAATGCCCGAGGCCATTTCGCCAAGGCTGATAAGGCGTTTGGCATGGAAGAGTTCGCGTTCAATTATTTTTCGTTGAGAAATATTCCGGATGATCATCATATAGGATGATGGTGTTCCGTTATGGTCCTGGATAAGTGCAGCACTGATTTCAGCCGAATAGACCGTATTGTTTTTCTTTTTTAAGAGAATCTCCCTGTTTTGGATCAACCCTTCATGGAGAGTTATGTCGAATATGTCATCGATTATTGCAATATTGTCTTGATAAACAATCGTTGAAAATGGCTGACCGATAATTTCGGATTTGTTGTTTGTGCCGAATATCTCAAGCCCGACATCTGAAACGCTGCTGATAATACCTTCCAGGTCAGTCGTTATGATGGCGTCAGGGGAGGCGGCAATAAGGGTCTGGTACTTTTTTTCCAGCTGCTTTTCACTTTTCCTCTGAAGATCTTCCGCATGCAGGCGCTGGGTAATGTCATGAATTATTGAATAAAAGAGAACTTTTCCGTCGATCTTGATTGGATTGCTGAACACCTCCACATCACGAAGAGAACCATCAGCCCTGCGGTGCCGGAAGGAAAAGTGTTTTTTTGCAGTCGAACGGGAATGTTGCATTGCTTCGATCACCTCTTCAGGGGTGAGTGTATTGATTTGCTGGATTTGCATCTTGCGGAGTTCTTCTCCTGGCCAGCCATAATAGTCTTCAGCAGCCTGATTGGCATCGATAATATTGCCGGTATCAGGATCAATCACCAGCATAACAGCGGAATGCTTCTCAAACATCACCCTGAATCGCTCTTCACTGCGCTTTAGAGCGTTTTCATTCAGCTTGCGCTCGGTAATGTCATGAGTAATGACATGAATAACCGCCTTTCCATCCAGATCTATCCTGTTACGATATATCTCCACATCCCGGACTGACCCGTCAGCCCTCCGGTGACGCCCCATGAATTTATTGTGTTGTCCGGCATCGACGGTTTGCAGGCTTTTTATAATCTCTTCCTGCGAAAGAGTGTTGATGTCTCTCGTATACATCTGCTTGAGTTCTTCAGCCGTCCAGCCATACCACTCTACCGCCTTTTGATTCACATCAAGCACTTTGCCAGTATCTGGATCAAGAAGAGCCTGGATTGCAGATTGGCTGTGAAAAAGAGTCCTGAACCGCTCCTCACTTTTTTGTAATGCCTCTTCGGCTAATTTTTGTTTCGTAATATCGATACCCGTGCCGATAATATAAGGAGAACCATCGATCATGATCCTTTTGGCGTTCATGAGGCGCCAGCGGATATCAGAACTTCCTTGAAGCACAACACGGAATTCTTCAGTAACTTCCGCATTATTATTAAGGATATCCCCCATGACTTTCCTGGCCCGATCTCTATCTTCCGGATGTATAATATCCAGACTGAAAGTTTCAGGCATTTCTTCTTCTGATACACCAAAGCTCTTGTCACGCACCCGGTCGTTCCAGGCGACAAACTTTCCGGTTGCATCAAGGAGATAAAAGGTGCCGGGAATAGATTCGATGATCTGCTGACTGAAAAGTTGCTCTTTTTTCAGTAACCGTCCGATTCCAGTGATATCCTGCTCGATGATAAGAAACCGGTCGACGTTGCCTTCGGGAGATTTATACGGATAGATGGTACTGCGTATCAGCTTCCCATGATCGTCATCGTCAAAGGTGATCGGTCTGGAGGTGAGCACAGCCTCTTGCAGCATAGTCATTCGTGCAGTTCCTACCTCAGGTGGCAGAAAATCAAAAACATTCAGACCAAAAAAATCGTCAGGGGTTTTATTGAACTGGGAAGCAAAAGCCTGATTGGCATCAAGGATAATGCCTTGGGAAGAGACAACAAATACAACATCAGGAAAGGAATGAAACGAGGATAGCAATGTTGAGTCGCCTTGTGTTCCGGCGTTTGCATGGGGTCTATTATTGAGAGGCATGGGGGGCCTTGGTGGTAACGATAATTACAAAAAACTAACAAAAAATTATAATCTGCAGCTCAGTGCGTTGTCCTTGATGCTGCAACCATTGAACCCTTAAAATACTATATCTTGCAAAAAAGGTGAAATTCCTGAATTGGGATTCGTGGAATTCGTTTCTTTGACGGTGATGATGATGTCGCTGGTCATGAAATTACAAAACTGCGCCGATCTGGGAGTCGGTGTTAGCGGTATGCTTTACATTATGCATTAATCCCTACATTGCAATTGATCACTTTTTCGGTGTTCTGGTTCAGCTCAACAGCAAAAATGCAGCCCCATGCAGAAAGTCAGCGCTACCGGCAACGACTCCGACTCCTCCATAGAACAACGCTACCGGATACTTCTTGCGGTGTTGGATACCTTCAGTAATCCATCATTTGTTATGGATCGTGAAGGCACGATTATTGAGGCAAACAAGGCGTTTAGTGCGCTGTTCGCCAAGGAGGTGCCCGAGATAATCAGTACAAACGCTTTTGCGTTAATTTTACCGGCTGAGGGTGAACTCAGAAAAGCAAAAGCCGATGAAGCCCTTCGTACTGGCAATGTTAGCGTACTTGAAAATGAGCGAGATGGCCGTTTCAGTCGAATTTCTTTTTCCCCCATAGCTGATAAAGAGGGCAAGGCGACACATCTTTTTATCACCATAGAGGATATTACCGAGACAAAGATGGTTGCAAAGGAGGCAATACATCAGAAGCTTTTCAGCACTGCGGTCATCGAGTCAATTCCTGGCGGCTTCTATATGCTTGATTCCGAAGGACGACTTGTCGTATGGAATGCGTACGAGCGAGATGTTATCATCGGCAAACCTGAGAGTGAAATGCCGAACACCTTTGCCATAGAATCCATTCACCCCGACGACCGGCCGCTGATCTTAGAAAAAATGGAAACTATTCTCAGACACGGTGCTGAAGACACGGTAGAAGCAAGAGTTTTTCTGCATGGTGGACCCGACTTTGTATGGCATCAGCTCGCCGGCAAAAGAATAATAATCAACGGCCTTCCCTATCTGATCGGTACAGCTACCGATATTACAGCCCACAAAGTTGCGGAAATTGCCACTCTAAAGAGCATCCGCGATCAGTTCAGGGAGCTCTTTGAGGGACACTCCTCAGTCATGGTCGTGGTCGATAACAATGGTGATATCACTGATGCCAACCATGCTGCTGCGGCTTTTTATGGCTGGCCGGTGGAAGAGCTGCGCGCAATGAATATTAGCCAGATCACCATGAACACACATGAAGTGGTGATGGCGGAACGCAAACAGGTAATGAACTTGCAGCATAACCGTTTTTCTGCTCTCCACCGCCGGGCAGATGGCTCCACCCGAGATGTTGAAATTTTGGTATTACACAAAAGTGCCGATAGACAGGGCATCTTTTACTGCATCATTAATGACGTTACCGAGCGAAAGCTGCAAAAAGAAGCGCTGATGAAAAGTGAAAAGCGGTTCAGAAGTCTCTTTGAAAATCACTCTGCAGTCATGCTTCTTCTGGACCCGGATACAGGCAACATCATTGATGCAAATCATTCCGCCGCTACCTTTTATGGTTGGTCAACCGAGACGCTTCGCAAGATGTGTATACAGCAGATCACCAACGTTACGCCCGACGAAGTAAAAAAGAATCTTGCGAAAGCAAAAACCTCGAAACAGAACGAATTCCTCTTTCGCCATAAGAGAGCAGATGGGTTAGTTCGCGATGTTGAAGTATTCAGTAACAATATTGAGATTGACGGCAAGGAGATTCTTTACGCAATTATTCACGACATCACCGATCGCAAACTGGCTGCCGAAGAGAGCGACCGATTAAAAGCCGCATTTCTGGCAAATATCAGCCACGAAATACGCACTCCGATGAATGGCATTCTCGGCTTTTCCGAACTGCTCAAAGAGCCTGATCTCTCCGGAGAAGAAAAGTGCGAATATATCGACCTCATTCATCAGAGCGGCCAGCGTATGCTCAATCTGATTAATGACCTCATGGATATTTCAAAAATCGATGCCAGAGAGGCGCAACCCCAGATAACCCAAACCTCAGTCAATGGAATTTTAAGAGAGGTTGAGGCTTTTTTTAAGCTCGAAGCCTGTAAAAAAGGATTACGGTTACGCTGCACCACGCCCCTTTCGGACGATGAGAGCATTATAGAAACCGACAGCGCGTCAAGCTGAACCAGATTGTAATAAACCTTATCCAGAATGCCCTGAAATTTACCACAGAGGGGAGTATTGATTTTGGGTATGCCAGAAAAAAGAACACTCTTGAATTTTATGTGATCGATTCAGGTAAAGGTATTCCATCCGACAAAAAAGAGAAGATTTTCGAGCGCTTCCAGCAGGCCGATAACTCACTGACCCGTGCCCATGAGGGAGTTGGCCTCGGATTGAGCATCTCCAAGGCTTATGTGGAATTGCTGGGAGGAACGATTCGGGTTGAATCAGTAGAGGGGGCAGGAAGTACCTTTTCCTTCACCCTGCCCTATAACCCAATTCACCTCTCATCACTCAGTAATGAACATTGAAGACTCAGCACTGTTCTTTCGGAAGTGTCATGGTAAATACTGTCCCTCCCTCTGCTGAACTGTCGGCTGTTATGCTTCCCTTGTGCCTGTGAACAACGATATCATAACTTATGCTGAGGCCGAGGCCGGTTCCTTTTCCCTGTTCCTTGGTTGTAAAGAATGGCTCAAAAATACGTCCTCTGACCTCTTCAGGGATGCCTGGCCCGTCATCACTGACGGAGCAGAGAACGCTTTCGCTTGTTGCCCATGTTCTGATCGTGATGGTGCCCGGGGTGCTTCTGTTTTGTGACTTGATGGCTTGTGCGCTATTGAGGATTAGATTCAGGATGACCTGGCTGATCATGGATGGGTCGCAGAGTACGGGCGAAAGCGCTTCGAGATGCAGTTCAATAGTAGCGATATCGCGGTATTCGCTTTTTGCTATGAGAAGGGATTCATTGACAGCCTTGTTGATATCTGATGGAATTAATCCACCCTTTTCGTTTTTGAAAGAGTAGTTCCGCATGCTTTGGGTGATGGCTGTGATGCGTTCGACTCCATACCTTGTCATTTCAAGACTTTTGGGTATGTTTTCGAGCAGATAATCAATATCAAGCTTCTTCTCTTTTTCATGGAGCAGCTTTATCTCATCGGCGTCGGCACTCACAGTGATGTATTTGTCGATAATCCTGCGGTATTCGGTTACCATCTCCAGCAGATCGCTAAAATCGTTCTCCTGGTTGTGTTCATTGATTGATATAAAGTTGAGAGGATTGTTAATTTCATGGGCGATACCTGCAGACAACTGGCCGATCATCTCCATTTTAGCGGCATGCTGGAGTTGTGTGGCAAGTTTTTCTTTTTCCTCATCGGATATTTTTTTGGCGACAATATCCCAGACGTGATTTGCCAGATTCTCCAACCATTCGATATCTTTATCGCCATATTCCATCGGCTTGTTGCCGACTCCCATGATGGCCACTATTTTTCCGTCCCGGTTAACCGGAATAACTAATTCACGCTTGATTTCTGCATGGCCCGCCGGCAAGCCTTTGCGATGCATGAGTATTGGGTAATCATTATGGATGATTGATTTTTTCTCCCGTACGGCATCTGCCCAGACTCCGGCCATATCCATGGGATAGTGCTGGCCATTGCCTTCGGCCTTGCACATGTTCTGAAGGGTGTTGGTTGACCAGGCCTGCAGCGAGAGTGCATTCTGTTCATGTGCAATAAAGTGAAAAAAGCCTATTGAACTTCCGGTTATTGTTTCAGCTTCATCAATCGTGGCTGTCAGGAGCTCTGCGGTGGAATGACTATCGGCCATCTGGAGCATGCGCATCCGGAAAGCATTAACCTGCTCATACCGCTTTTGATTGGTGACATCGTTGATAATGGCATAGAGCAGATCTTTTCTGCCGTCATTGATTTTTGTACAGAGGGCCTCAACATCACAGAGAGTGCCGTCTTTTTTGAGATGACGAAACAAAAACTTGAAATTTCCTTCTGAAAGGACTTTTTTCAGAGTGATTTTGATGGCGTCAAATGAGATGGGATTAATTTGAGCTATGTTCATCTGCTTTAACTCTTCAACTGACCATCCATAAAAGTCGGCTGCCGCTTTATTGGCATCAACAATATTGCCTTCGGCATCATGCATCACCATGATTGAGGAGTGTTCTTCGAACAGTGACCTGAAGCGCTCTTCGCTATGCTTTACTGCATCTTCAGCCAGCTTTTTCTCGGTGATATCTTCTATGATAGAGACCAGACTACCTTTTTCGGGGCTGTAGACGTTGTTGTCGTACCATTTGCCCAATGCATCGATGTAAGACTCGAACTGATCAGCGACTCCGGTCTCTGCAACCTTGAGAAGTCTTGAAAAAAACTCGGGGTTGGACTCGGCAATTCCAGGAAAGACCTCAGTAACTCTGCGTCCTATGACATCTTTCATGCCGGTGAGTTTTTCCCATGACACATTGACCTCCTCATGCATGAGGTCAACCGGTCGACCCTGGTCATAAAGAACACGGCAATAAACATAGCCGCTGGGCATGGAATTCAGGATGGCACGGTAGCGGTGACTCAGTGAATCCGATATACTTCGAGCTGGCATGTAACTCGTCTGGCAGGCTTCCGTTTGACCGGCGATGTTGTCTTTTGGCATGGGGGAGGGAGCAACTATTGAACTCTCATGACTTAAGTCTGAAATTGATAAATTTTATTGATTGCACAAAATACTATCATTCCCCACCATTCACTCCAGCAAAATCTAACCCTCCCGCTTCTATAGCACGCAATTTCCGCCCATGAAACACAAATCATTGAACCAATAATGTTGCACTCCGACAAAAACACTCGCGTTATCATCAGGGTATACCCCTTGAAGAATAATCTCGTTCCCGGTTTTTGAGGTTTTATATCTTGCGGAGTATTTCTATCTTGACCAAGCATTTTATTACTCTTTTAACGTCTTGTTCAATCCTAAACAGCATTGTCCGACATGCCTCAACTCACAAAATCAGCTGAACTCTTTGAAAAAGCAAAGAAGTTTATTCCCGGCGGAGTGAACTCTCCTGTACGGGCATTTAAATCCGTTGGTGGAAATCCAATTTACATGGCTAAAGGGTCTGGCGCATACCTGACCGACGTTGACGGCAACACCTATCTTGACTATGTCGGCTCATGGGGGCCATTCATTCTCGGCAGCATGCACCCAAGAATAACGGCGGCGCTTGAATATACCCTGAAAAACATCGGCACCAGCTTCGGCACCCCGATCGAAATGGAAATTGAAATTGCCGAACTCCTCTGCAAAATTGTACCCTCGCTCGAAATGGTCCGCATGGTCAACAGCGGTACTGAAGCCACCATGTCAGCCGTACGACTTGCAAGAGGCTACACCGGACGCGATAAAATCATCAAATTCGAAGGGTGCTACCACGGCCACGGCGACAGCTTCCTCATCAAGGCTGGGTCAGGCGCTTTGACCCTCGGCGCTCCCGACAGTCCCGGCGTCACCAAAGGCACCGCAATGGATACGCTCAATGCAAAATACAACGATATCGAGTCAGTCAGGCTCCTTGTCAACGAAAACAAGGATAAGATTGCAGCCATCATCATCGAACCGGTCGCAGGCAATACCGGCGTTATCCCCCCTCAGCCCGGGTTTCTTGCCGCGCTTCGCGAACTGTGCGACAAAGAAGGCATTGTGCTGATTTTCGACGAAGTGATGTGCGGGTTCCGGGTTGCTCTCGGCGGCGCACAGAGTCTTTATGGTGTCACACCTGACCTGACAACCATGGGCAAGATTATCGGTGGCGGCCTCCCTGTTGGAGCTTTCGGCGGTAAACGGGAGATCATGGAGCGTGTTGCTCCTCTTGGCGATGTCTACCAGGCAGGGACCCTTTCAGGCAATCCGCTGGCATTGACCGCAGGCCTTGAAACCCTTAAAATCCTTATTGAAGAGGATCCTTATCCGGAACTTGAAAGGAAAGCAGCAATACTTGAAGCTGGTTTCAGTGAGAACATGCAGAAACTTGGTCTGAACTATGTGCAGAACCGCGTCGGCTCCATGTCCTGCCTCTTCTTTACAGAAACACCGGTCGTAAACTTCGACAGTGCCATCACTGCAGATGTTAAAAAGCATGGCAAATACTTCCATTCCATGCTCGACCAGGGCATCTATCTTGCTCCATCACAGTTTGAAGCGATGTTCACCAGTTTCGCACACACCGATGCTGATCTCGAAAAAACCATCAAGGCAAACTATAACGCCCTTGTTGCATCCGGCAAGTAAATCTGGAATAGCTCTCTGTGAAAAGGGAAGCCGCAAGGCTTCCCTTTTTTTTTAAAGCATCTTTTTCCCATACCTCCGACAACTATTGTCTCTCTCCTTCCATTATTTTGCCCTTGTTCATTTTCAAGCACTCGGTTTTATATTTGTGCATCGGGAAGATTACATTTAAATTATCGTAATTTGTGAAAATGTGACCAAACACTATCGGGGAATATCCATTTGAAATGAATGCCAACATGATAGATAACTCCCTTTTATGATTAAACTTGAGCAACTACAAACCAACACGACCCTCCGAGGGATCGTGCCTGATGCTTTTGTTACTGTTGTTAGTGTCCAATGGTTTGGATCTGAAGCACTTGAACTCACCTATAAAACACATGACGGCAAAGTAGCCAATGAGCTGATCTATCGCCATGACGAACCGCGACTGGAAATTGTTGAGCAGGGTCGACCTTGGAGTTTTGATGGTGACGGTGCTCTATTCCGACTGGTTTCTGAAGCCCAGCGCATTCGACTGGCTCATTTGTTCGATCCTGTTTTAGCTGTGCATACTTCCAATATTGAGCCACTGCCTCACCAGATCACAGCTGTCTATGAATCCATGCTGCCACGGCAGCCGCTGCG